>JARFRJ010000042.1 GCA_029287305.1 Hyphomonas sp.
ATATAAAGTCTACAGATTTAGCCTTCTACCCTGTCTTTTGGGCGCTCTTCTATGCCTGCCTGCTAGTCTAGCGCAAGTCCAAAGCGGGGCTTTGGAAATGATTACACCCTGGAATACAGATTTTCTGGATGCAGAGGAGACAGCGCTCCCCCAAGCCATGTGGGAAAATTCAGATCTAGGCTTTGTCGTGGATACATTTGAGACGCTTGAGATCAGCGCCTTAACCCCAGCAGAAAAAGCCTTGCTTAGTCGGCTCTTGCGGTCACCGGCCAAGGCTCCAGACAAAATTTTCACAGAACCCTTATTGAAATGGCGGGCAAAATTTCTTTTGGAGCTGGGGCAGAGCCAAGCCGCCTCTATGCTTTATGCAGACCGCGCGCGCCTTTATAAGGATGAGGCAGATGAAGCGGTCGCAATTGATTTGCAAATGGCTGCCGGCAATACTCAAGCGGCCTGTTATGACAGCCTAAATAATGCAAAAGCAACGCCGTTCTGGGCGCGATTACGGGTGATTTGCCTGACATTGGAGGATAATTATACCGGCGCAGAGCTTGCCATTGAATTTGCTAATGTCGCGGGCGTCCGTGATCCTTGGCTCGCCAGAGCTGTTTTCGCCGCGTCTGGCGATTTGCCTGAAAAACCTGCGGCGCGCTATGGCACGGGGCTCGACCTCATTCTGTCTGAAAAAGCAGGTCTGCCCGTTTCAACCACAACTCTGATTGAGTCTCGCCTCGATTTGGCCGTAAGACTGGCACAAAATGAAAATCTGGCTCTGGAATATCGCGCCCTTGCCGCCGGGACGGCCAGCGAGGCCGGGCTTATTGACGCCGCAGCACATAGGCAGATTTATCAGGCGCTAATGGATAAGGACGGGTATGAGCCACGCACACCTCTGGAAGTGGCCCTTATCACCAATCAGAAATCTCCCTCTGATCTGGCGGGTCGGACCCGTACTTTGAAAAATGCTCTGGACAGTGCGCGTCGGGACCCGGCCCGCTTTCAGGCTGTCTCACGTCTGCTTATGGCAGATATCAAAGCTTTGCCTGTGACCGATATTACCGCAGATAAAGCGCTTGATTTTGCCTATGCAAGTCTGGCGGCAAACAATTTGGAGGAAGCGGCCCGCTGGCTGGAGACGGAAAGCGAGGCCCCCGGTTTCAGCATGCTTATGGCCAAAGCGGTGCAATTTCTGGCAATGCCCGCCCCCTCGCCGGAGGCATCGGAAAGTGTGAGCGCGGCCCTGATAGACAGCGCGCAAGAGGTTGAGCAGATCAAATCCGTACAGCAGATTTTCACGCTCTGGTCTGGCCTCGGCCTGCCTTTACCCAGCCAGGCCCGCCGTTTCATGGTAGAATTTCAAGATAGTCAGACCTCAACGCCGCCCTATCATATGCAGGCTTTGCAGGCCGCCGCTGCAGATGGGGCAGGTGCTGAGGTGATCACGCAAATTCTCGCCTTGACCGCAGGCGCTCCGCAAAATCTTCATCCGGGCGATATGGCGCAAATCTGCGCCGCCCTGAACAAATTGGGACAGGCCAATCTTGCCCGCAATCTTGCTCTGGAAGCGACCGGCTATTGGCAAGCCGATGGATAAACTCTGCTCGCCCTGTCATCTGACACTTAGGATCGGAGAGATGGATGCGTGACCGAGATCGTATTGAAGCCTTTCTTGAAATGCTGTCGGCTGAGCGCGGGGCGGCGCAAAATACGCTGGAGGCCTATGCGCGCGATTTGCGTGATGCGTCCGATTTTCTGACCGGGGGATTAAGCGCTGCCAGCCCACAGGATATTTCAGCTTGGATGGCGGATCTCGGCAAGCGCGGACTGGCCGCCACGACCAGCGCGCGCCGTCTCTCCGCGGTTAAGCGCTTCTTCCGGTTTTTATATGAGGAAGGCGATCGCAAGGATAATCCCACCTCCAAACTGGAGGCGCCGAAAACCCAACGGCCTATCCCGAATGTATTAAGTCAGGAAGAAATGAGACGGCTGATTGAAAGCTGCGGGAAGGATATCCGCCTGCTTTGCCTCGTCGAATGCCTATATGGGGCGGGGCTCAGAGTGAGCGAGCTTGTCGCTCTGAAAATGGCTGAACTGCCCCGGCGCAAAGGTGATAAATGGCTGACGGGCCATATCATTATACGTGGAAAAGGGGGTGCAGAACGCCTTTGTCCGCTCGGAGAACCGGCGCTCATGGCGCTTTCGGCTTGGCTCGATATCCGCAAGGCCAGCCTGCCCAAAAAGACGGTTCTGCGCAAACAGGCGGAACGTTATGTCTTCCCCTCACGCGGGAAGGAAGGTCATCTGACCCGTCGCCGCCTTGGACAATTGCTGGCAGATTTAGCCTTGCGGGCCCGGCTTGAACCCTCCCGCGTTCACCCACATGCGCTGCGCCATGCTTATGCGACCCATCTCTTGCAGGGCGGGGCAGATTTACGCAGTGTACAAACCTTGCTCGGCCATGCAGATATCTCCACCACCCAGCTTTATACCCATGTCCTGACCGATGAGCTTGCGGCGCTTTTACAGACGCATCATCCCTTATCGGACTGAGCAGGCTAACCCACCCCCCTTTTTGGTTCTGAAGCACTTTTAAAATGGCACGGCCCGGATGGCGGGTTTATTTTGGCACCAAGGCAAAAATAATCTGAACTCTGGCGGTTAGGCCAAGCTCACCGCCTGAAATGGGCGGCGCGGCGGAGTGGGACGCCGCATTGGCACTTTCCATAAGATTCAAAGTTCTGTAGCTAGGCATGGGTGCCTGTGCGCCCGTCTCCTGAATAGATAGGATACGCTCAACCTTATATCCGGTCGCGTCGGCATAAAGCTCTGCTCGGGCCATGGCATTTTTAACCGCTTGTCGGCGGGCGGCGTCCATGGCCTCAGTTTCGTCTTCCAAAGCGAAGCGAATATTGTTCAGCGTATTGCTGCCAGAGGATATGAGCGCATCCAGCATCACACCCATATTGTCGAGATCGGTGATTTTCACCTCAACCAGGTTCGACGCGGCAAACCCTTCCAGACGGCGCGAACGGTTTCGCTCATAGCTATATTTAGGGGAGAGACTGAAATTCCGGGTCTGAATATTCTTCTTCTCAATCCCCGCGGCTTCCAGACTTTCAAAGACACGCTGCATTTTGGCGCTGTTTTGGGTCAAGGCCGCCCGGGCTGTTTCGGCCTCTGTGTTCACACCGATATTGATATAGGCGATATCTGGCGCCCGCCTTATCGAGGCTTCCCCGACCAGGCTTAACGTGGTCGGTTTTGCCTTTACGTGTTCGCCGTCACCTTCCTCCATAGCGCATGCGGACGGAAAAAAGCTCAGGCCAATCAGGGCGAGAAAGGCGATAAGACTATGGCGGTGGGTCATGTTCAGCATTTTACTAAATCTCCAATATCAAGGCACATATTCTAGGCAGAAGCGCTTTAATGGCCGGCAGAAAAATGATAGGCAAGGCGAAGCCCAAGCGAATTATTCCCCTGGTTCCGCTTACTGCCAAGAATATACCCATGCGATAAATGTTCATAGGCGATATGGGCGGACCAATTGGGTGAGAGTTTGCGCCCAACCGCTAATGTCAGGCGAAACAGATCGCGTGAACCAAACAGGATATTGTTCTCATCATAAGATTTGTTGCGTGGATCGCCTAAAGGAAAAGGTATATCGATCTGGCCATTATGGAGAACATAGCCAAGCCCGCCTTCAGCGAACCAGGCCTGCCGTTTGCCAAACATTTTGTCCCATTTCAGGCCAAAGCCGCCATAACTCGTATCTCCAACCGTGTTTACAGATGCCATAATATAAGGGTCGGGTCGCCAAAGATATGCCTTGTCTAGGAATTTAGGCCGCTTGAATATAATCTCGCCTTGAACATTCACCCCGTCTTCCTGATTGGCACTCATGGAATTGATGGAGAACCCGGTATTATGTGCCAAAACGCCAAGACGAACTTCCTGGATAAATCTAGTGGATATTGCCTGCTCTTTATCATGCCCGGCGTTTTTAGCCGATTGGGCAAAGCTTTGATTAAGGCCCGCAAGCAAGGACAGGGCCAAGATCAGGCTGCAAAAGAAAAGGATAATTCGCATATACAAATCCCTTAATCTCTCAACTCTCACACAGTCGGATGAACTCTGTCAAAAGATATTTGGATTATATATGGATTTAATGCCCCCTATTGAAAATAGGGCCACATGCGCCGGACACGGCACTTAGGCCATAAACAGTGACAGACAAATCTAGCCCGCTGCGCCCTAACCGGGCAAATTATATCTTGGTAGACCTTCCAGCGCGGTTTTAAGCGCATCGCCCCAACTTGATGATATCTCATCAAATACCGGATCGTCTTTTTCAATACGGAATCTATGGCCCAGCGTCAGACTGTCCTTATCATAGACATGCACATCCAGTGGCATGCCGACAGACAGATTGGCTTTTAAGGTGGAATCAAAAGAGACACAGAGCAATCGCAACGCGTCCTCAACGCTCATCGCCGGATCAAAGCCACGCAATATGATCGGACGGCCATATTTCGTTTCGCCAATCTGGAAAAAAGGCGTTTCTGCACTGGCTTCTACGAAATTGCCTTCAGGATAAATCATGAAGAGGCGCGGACCGACGCCTTTGATTTGGCCGCTCAAAATCAGGGTCGCACTAAATTTATCACCCTTGCCTCCTTTAGGAGCATGAGCGGCAATGGCCTCTTTCAGGGTTTCGCCGATCAGCCGCGCCGCCTGAAACAGGGTCGGCACACGCAAGAGACCTGGATTACGCTCTTCTGGGGCGAGCGAGCGTTCTTCAAGCAGGCTGACCACCGTTTGAGTGGTCGCTAGATTTCCAGCCGTCATCAGCGTGATGACGCGTTCATCCGGTACGGTCCAAGTAAACAGTTTGCGGAATTTGGACACATTATCAATACCCGCATTGGTACGGGTATCCGACATGCAGATCAGATGCTGATCAAGTTTGAGGGCGACACAATATGTCATCAGAATACCTTTAAAAGGATTGATTTACTGCTGAACCTGAATGGACACAACTAGGTTTTCTGCCGTTGCCCCCCTTAAAAAACCTGTCGTCGGAGCGCAGTCTTTATAATCAAGCCCCCGCGCAAGCGCGATATATTTTTCATCCGGGCTTATCGCATTGGAGACATCAAAGCCAACCCAGCCAAGTCCCTCCAGATAGGCCTCCGCCCAAGCATGACTGGCCTCCTGATCAATCCGGTCTGTCATCATAAGATAGCCACTAACATAGCGGGCAGGATAGCCAAGACGCCGCGCGGCGCTTAAAAAAATATGTGTATGATCCTGGCACACGCCTGAGGCCTGCCGCAGCGCTTCCTCGGCGGTTGTGGTAGATATTGTCTGGCCAATCATATACGGCACAGCTTCCAATATTCGTTCACTGAGGCGATGCAAACGCTGCACATCATCAAGCCCATTATCCGCCAAGCGCGCTTTTGCGACAAGGGCCTCAACCGCTTGGCCGGGCGTGGTCAGGGCGGTCTGGCGCAGAAAGAACCAGAGCGGCATCATCATTTTATGAGCCCCGATCACGCCATGCGTATTGGTTGTTTCGACAAGGCCACTCACCGTCACGGTGACCGCCTCTGCCCCTGTTGAAAACTCAATAAGGTCGACCAGATTGCCATGCGCATCGTGAAACTGGACATGGCGTTCAGCGCCTTCAAGGTGGATATGCCATGTCATAATCTTCTGGCTGGCGGAGGATTGCGGGGTCAGACGCACCTGTTGCAGTGCATAATTGACCGGGTCCGTATAGACATATTGTGTGGAATGATGAACGCGAAGCTGCATTTTTATGTCGCCCTATTAGGCATAGAACCTGTAATCTCGCTCAATTGCGGCGGAGAGCTGGGAATTTCTGGCGATGAAATCAACTAAAAACTCATGCAGGCCGGTTTCTATAATCATCTGGCTGGGCGTTTGAGTGATCAAGGCTGCATGCGCGGCTGCCAGATCATGCGCGGGCGGGCATGCGCCATATTCTTTTTCAAGCTCGGACAGGACATTGGTAATTTCACCATAACAATAGGCGATGGATCGGGGCAGGCGCAAATCCTGAATAAGAAAATCAACAATTCTAGCCGATCCTACCTCACCCCCATACAGCCAGGAAAAAGAACTGGCCGCAGAGGCAGAGCGTAAAATCATTTCCCACTGCACATTGTCCAAAGAAGAGCCAACAGAGGCGCTGGAGGGCAAGAGGACATAATATTTCGTATCCAGAATACGCGCTGTATTATCAGCCCGTTCAATAAGTAGGCCAAGCTGCAAAAAGCGATAAATATCTGTGCGCAACATGGTCCCGTTAATGGCCCCGCGAATATGCGCCGTATTGCGGCAAATATCGGCGATAAGGCCGGGTAAATCTTCTTTATAGTCTTGCGTTTTCAGTTTTTCATGCAAACTCAGCCACGCTTCATTCATACCCTCCCAGACATCTTTGGTGAGAGAGGTGCGGGTCATACGCGCATTTTCGCGGGCCGCCATGAGCAAGGAAAGCAGGCTGACTGGATTATCCCTGTCCACCATCATAAATTCAATAACCGTGTCAAAATGAACAGATCCATGCTTTGCCAGATAGGCCTCGCGTGAGCCCACAGTGCTTAGAACAGACACCCATTCGCTTTCCTGTTTGCGAGACCGCGTCAGGGACATGCGATAGCCCGCCTCGACAAGCCGGGCGGTGTTTTCACAGCGCTCCAGATGCCGCATCATCCAAAACAGACCGGATGCCATTCGTCCAAGCATTCTACTCATCACCGAGCACCCATGTATCCTTTGTGCCGCCGCCTTGGCTGGAATTGACGATTAGGGAGCCTTTTTTCATCGCGACCCGGGTTAACCCGCCGGGCACGACATCAATGCTTTTGGGAGAGACCAGAACAAAGGGCCGTAAATCCACATGGCGCGGCGCTAGGCCCGCTTTTGTCAATATCGGGACAGTTGAGAGCGCCAAAGTAGGCTGTGCAATATAATTGCCCGGCTTGGCTTCCAATTTTTTGCGGAAGGCGGCAATTTCGCCTCGGCTGGCCGCAGGCCCGACCAGCATGCCATAGCCGCCTGAGCCATGCACCTCCTTGACCACAAGCTCGCTGAGATTATCGAGCACATATTTCAAGGCTTCCGGTTCGGCGCAGCGCCAAGTTTCGACATTTTTCAAAAGCGGTTTTTGTCCCGTATAAAATTCCACAATATCCGGCATATAGGAATAGAGCGCCTTATCATCGGCAATCCCGGTCCCCGGCGCATTGGCCAGCGTGATCCCACCTGCCCGATAGACATCAAAAATACCCGCCACCCCCAGCAGGGAGTCCGGATTGAAGTTTAACGGGTCAAGATAAGCATCATCCACACGGCGATATAGGATATCAATCGGCTCATAACCGCAAGTTGTCCGCATGGCAACGCGGCCCTCGCGCAAGGTCAAATCCTGACTTTCGACAAGCTCGACCCCCATTTGATCTGCTAGATAAGCATGTTCATAATAGGCAGAATTATGGATGCCCGGCGTTAAAATCGCAATGGTCGGTTTTCCCGAACATGCTGGCGGCGCGGCAGCGGCAAGGGATTTACGCAGCAATTTTGGATAATCGCTCACCGTTTCAATGCCGACACGGGAGAACAGTTCGGGGAATATTTTCAGCATCGTTTCGCGGTTTTCCAACATATAGGAAACCCCCGACGGCGTGCGCGCATTATCTTCCAATACCAGAAATTCTTCCGGCCCGGTTCGGACAAGATCAACGCCCACAATATGTGTATAAATATTCCCCGGCGGGTTAACGCCGATCATTTGCGCCAAAAAGGCCTCATTATCTGTAATCAGATGCGCTGGTATTCGGCCTGCGCGGAGAATCTCTTGGCGATGGTAAATATCATGCAGAAACGCATTCAGCGCTTTTACGCGTTGTTCGACCCCGCGCCGGATCAGCGTCCATTCCCGGGCGCTTAAAATGCGCGGCAAAAGGTCAAAAGGGATCAGACGCTCGTCGCCTTCACCCTCGCCATAGACATTGAAGGTGATCCCTGTGCGGCGAAAGAAAGCTTCCGCATCTTCGGCTTTACGCCGCAGGCGCTTTTCCGGGATTTTGGAAAATAATTGATAATAATCCTGATAGGCCTCTCTGATGGTCTCATCAAAGCCGAACATTTCGTCAAAAAAAGATAGTTTGTCCACCCTCGTCCCTCTCAACCCGTTCCTGTTCCTGTAACAGAGACACGCCCTCTGTCTCCCGCTCTCTTTTCAGGCATCCCCTTGCCCTTATATATGGTCCTGTCAGCAAATCCTTACCTGCGGTAAATAGACCTTACAACCTAAGTCAAATCCGCCGTCATTTTTTTAATCAGGCCAGCGCGTATCTGTCGCTTATTGCCATAATAAGCGGCGCCGGGCAGAGCAGCGAGCTGGTGCGCGGCCTGCATCGCCGTCTCCATCAAAAGCTCAGGCACCACGGTTTTATCCAGAAACCCGGCCATGACCGCTTCTTGAGGGGAATAGAGATGGCCTTGTATCGTCGCTTCGCTTAGCGCGGTTGGGTTCAGCCGGGCCTTTGGCAAATCAATGCCATAGGGCGGCAGGACCATGCCGATGGCGGTCTCATTCAATCCAATTTTAAAATCGCCCTCAATGCCGATGCGCGTATCCCCGCTTAGCAGCATAAGCGCGCCAGCTGCGATGGCGTGACCTGTACAGGCCATGACAATGGGCCGTCGGTTTGAGACAAGACGTAAACACAGGCGGCCACCCTCTATCACCAGTTCGCGAGCTCTATCTGGGTTTTCGCGCATGATAGACAGGTCGAACCCGGCGCAAAACCGTCCAGGACGGCCTGAAATAAGGATCGCTTTAGCCTCAGCTTCAGCTTTCCCAATATGATCATTCAGTTCAGCCAAAAATTCAAAACTCAAAGCGTTCGCCTTGCCATCGTCAAGAATAAGATGCGCAATATCGCTCTCTTTTTGATATGTGATGCTCATTTACCTCTCCATCTTGCACGGCCTGAATTTAAACGCATCCAGCCAGCCTTTGGCAGCTTTTGTCTTGACGCTCTGGGCTATCACATTCAATAGAAGCATTATCATGGTGGCGATGCAATGCTAGATATTTTCGGTGACTGGGCCACGGCACACCCTTGGGTGATTTATGTTTTTGCGGCCCTTGGCCCATTTGTCCAAGAAGATGCAGCGATTTTGAGCGCTGCCGCCGCGTCCGCCGCCGGGGCGGGGTCCCCCCAAGGCCTGTTTATCTCTCTGATTATTGGTCTCAGCTTTAGTGATTTATGGAAATACTGGCTTGGACGGATCGGCCACAGGACCAAATTTATCCGTAAATTTGCCGCAAATGAGCGGGTTATAGCGGCGCAAGAAAATGTTGTCAGACGCCTCGGCCTTTCCCTCATTACAGCGCGATTCGTGCCCGGCACCCGGGTACCGCTATATATTGCCTGCGGTATATTCAGGGCCCCTTTCCCGAAAGTTGCCTTTTTCGTGATCAGCTCGGCAATCGTCTATTCTCTTATCGCCTTTAGCCTGTTTCACCTAATCGGCGAGGTCGCCGGGGACTATATTGAAAGCTATGCGCCGATTGTCGCGATCAGCCTGATTGTTGTTTTGATTGTCTATTTCTCGATCCTCTATCTCAGGCGTCGGGCCCGGATGAAGACAGAAGAGGATGATACGGCCATTGTTGAAGATTGACTTTACCTAAGCCAGCTTATCCTTTAGAGCGATACCCAATCATTCTTGGCAAAACAGGGCGAAACACTGTGTTCTCCAATCTATATGCGGCGCTGGAAAAAGCACCAATTGTTCCCGTTATAACGCTGGAATCTT
>JARFRJ010000044.1 GCA_029287305.1 Hyphomonas sp.
ATCCCGATATGGCAAGGCAAGGTCTGTAATTTCAGCCTCTGCGCTGAGAACCGCTATGTGCCGGATAAGGTTTTACAGCTCGCGCACATTGGCGGGCCAGCTATGGGAGAGGAGCCAGGCTTCGGCTGCGGCTGAAAAACCGGTAAAGCGTTTGTCTTCCTCAGCGGCAAAACGCTCCAGAAAGGCCCGGGCGAGATGTAGAATATCTGTCCCGCGCGCGCGCAGGGGGGGCAATTCTATCGGGATCACATATAAGCGGTAATATAAATCTTCGCGCAAAATCCCATCCCGCACGGCCTGCAAAGGTGATCTATTGGTGGCCGCAATGAAGCGAATATTTGTTTTTTGGCTTTTGGATTCCCCGACACGGGTGAATTCCCCGGTCTGGATAAAGCGCAAAAGCTTGGGTTGTAAATCCAGAGGCATTTCGCCAAGCTCATCTAGAAAGAGCGTCCCGCCATCGGCCAGTTCAGCGGCCCCGATGCGCGTACCCGTTGCGCCAGTAAACGCCCCTTTGACATGTCCAAAAATCTCACTCTCAATTAAATCCTTGGGGATCGCGCCGCAATTGATCGCGACAAATTTGGCGCTTGCGCGGGGGCTGGCACGATGTACAGCTCTGGCGACCAATTCCTTGCCTGTGCCCGTCTCGCCCGTCACAAAGACACTCGCCTTGGACGGCGCTGCCGCTTCAATGGTTTTATAAACACCTTGCATAGCAACAGAATCTCCGATGAAGTCATGGAAATCTGTCTTTTTCAAAGTGTCTTTTGCGGGTTTGGTTTTAGGCGTGATAGTTGAGCGGGACGGAAGCTTTGCCGTCAGAGCGCTTGCAATGGTTGCTTTCAGCCTGTCACGGCTGGTCGGTTTGACGATAAAATCGACCGCGCCGCGTCGCATAGCATCCACGGCAATCCCCATGGACCCATTTGCTGTAACCACAATGACGGGGATGTCCAAAGCTGTCTCGTGCCATATATCCAGCAATTTCAACCCGTCCATATCCGGCAGTTTCAAATCCAGAAGAATGCAGTCAGGGGTTTGGGTGCGCAGGAAATCCTGCGCTGCCTTTCCTGTTTCGGTGATTTTGATAGTGTCAAACATATCTGTCAAATGCGCCGCATAGGTGCGTGACAAAGATGGCGTATCTTCAATGATCAAAAGGGAATCAGACTTTGGCATCGCCCGGTGGCCTATGCGTTGAGATAGGACTCAAACAGAATTTTGCAGACATAATCAGCTTCCTTTTTGATGCCTGATGTCAGCATATCAACCTTATCAGACGTCGCGCCGGGTGCGGACACTTCCAATTCTGCGGCCAGGCTGCTGAGTTGGGTCGCGCCAATATTTGCCGCGGCACCCTTTAAAGAATGCGCATGATGCTCCAAGAGGCCATCACCTGAATGGGTCAGGGCGGGGAGTAATTCCTCAAGTTCTTTGACGAATATGCGGGCAATATTTTTATATGTATCCATATCATCGCCCCAAAGTTCCTCAATGGCCTCGATATCAAGGCCGATTAAAGGCCTTAAGGCACTTGCCTGATCAGGCGGCGTAGACGGCTTTTGGGTGGTTGTAAGCCATTTGCCTAATTCTTCTCGCAAGGCATTCGGGCGCACAGGTTTGGTCACATAGCCGGACATGCCGCTTTCTATCGCCCTGTCCCGGTCACCTTTCAGGGCATGCGCTGTCATGCCAACAATCGGGCGGTCATAGCCACGATCGCGCAAAAGCCGCGTTGCGCTAATACCATCCATATTCGGCATGGAAACATCCATTAATATCGCATCAAACTGATCATTCAAGGCGGCATCAACAGCCGCGGCGCCGTCCAAGACATGGACATGGTCGAGGCCCAGTTTTTGCAACATGGCAATTGCAACCATGGCATTGGTCTGACTGTCTTCCGCGATCAGGACCCGCCCTGCCAATTTGGAGGCCACCGCCTGTGGTTCTGTCTTTTTCAGCTTGGCCGCATCAATTGGAATAACCGGGATGGAAAACTCAAATTTGGCGCCTTCGCCAGGCACGCTTTTGACGCTTATTTTTCCATCCATAAGCTGCACAAGCTCGCGGCAGATGGCAAGGCCCAAACCGGCCCCGCCATGTTGTTTTGTTGTCGAAGAATCCACTTGTCGAAAACGGTCAAACAGGCCGATCTGATCCTCATCAGAAATACCAATACCGGTGTCTATAATTCTGAAGTTAAGCAGGCCATGGGTTTCATGCATAAACACGTCGATTGAGCCGCGCTGGGTGAATTTCATCGCATTGCCAACCAGGTTCAAAAGGATTTGCCGGATTTTCCCGCTATCCGCTTTTAGTTTTTTTGACGTGACATCACAGTTTGTAATCAGGCGTATCCCTTTTTGCACCGATGTGGCGGTAAAAACTTCCTGCACAATGGTGATGAAATCCATCGGGTCGAAGACACTCAGCTCAAGATCCGTTTGCCCGGCCTCAATACGTGAGAGGTCGAGTAAATCATCAATCAGGGTCAGCAAGGTCTCTGCCGACCGTTCAGCCGCGGAGACAAAACGAGCCGCCTCTTCGGACAGGCCGTCCCGGCTGACAAGTGAAAGCGAGCCAATCACACCGTTTAAAGGGGTGCGCATTTCATGCGACATATTGGCTAGAAAGTCAGATTTGGCCCGACTGGCTTTTTCCGCCGCCTCTTTGGCCGCCTCAAGATTTTTCTGAGCCGCGACGCGCAGGGAAATATCCCGTGCGATACCGTGATATATAGGCCCTTCGGGCGTATTGATACGATTGCCGACAACTTCTGTGTTAAAGCGTGTTCCGTCTGAGCGCAGAAAATCCATTTCCAAACGCACCGCGCCGCTCACCGTGGTTTGCGCCAAGGCTGCAACCGCATCGCCGGACTGATCATTCGGATAAAATTTCTGAATATTCTGCCCGATCAACTCATCCTTGTCCCAACCAAGCTGTTCACAGGCTGATTGATTGGACTGTAAAATACGCCCGCTGGCATCCAGAACAATAATCGCATCCGCGGAAAGCTCAAACAGGCTGTGAAAGCGTTCTTCGGTCTCGCGCAATTTCGCCTCAGCGGCTTTTTCATCGGTAATATTCCGGATATAACCGGAAAAATATTTCTGACCTCGAAACTCAAACGGGGAAATCGCCAGTTCTACAATTAACCGTTCATGATCCTTGTTAATCGCGGGCACTTCGATGCGATTGCCCAATACAACCGCTTCACCTGTTTTAAGGTACCGTTTCAGACCATTCTCATGCGCGTCGCGCAATTCTTCAGGAACGATAAGGTCTCCCAGTCTTCTTGAAATCGCTTCTTCACGCGTATAGCCGAAGGTTTTTACCGCCGCCGGATTAAACTCGATAATATAGCCGTTTTGATCCATAATAATGATGCAATCGAGCGCTGAATTAACAAGAGCATTGTGCAAGTCGCTATCGCGGGCAACATCCAGTAAATTATCCAGCGAGCTCGGCTGCGCCTGGGCTTCTTTAGGGTTTTTATTGTCCGAACTTTGCATATTTTTCTCTCGCGGGCATATATTTGATCAGGATCATTCAGCCATGAATGGCAAAGGGATGGGAGTATCGAACTTTATACCAATGCCACATGCCTTGAAACGGGCACCCAGCATAAAAACATTATGGGTTGATTTTACAATTTATTGCATAAAGTCATTTTAGCAATTTAGCAAACCCTGCATTCTTGTGTTTGCTATCTGATTTGTTCGGAATGGCTCTAGCCAGCCGACTTTATCGCTCTAACAGGGTCCGGCACCAAGTCCGCAAAGGGGAATAGGTCCGTATCAAGAAGGTGCGAGGGGCGCACATGCCCAAGCGCCCGTAAAATACTTGCCTTTGTGCCCGGAAACTCTGTCTCCCAAGCGTTCAATTGACGCTGCATCACCTGTCTTTGCAAACCATCCTGAGAGCCACAAAGATTGCAGGGTATAATTGCTGTCTCTTATACACATCTGACGCTGCCGACGATCCAACTCTAGTGTAGGTGTCGGGGGGGGG
>JARFRJ010000049.1 GCA_029287305.1 Hyphomonas sp.
GCGGTTTTCAGCAGTTTACGGTCTGCAAAATAATCATGCAATTGTTTCCAAGGGGCCTTGGCCCCCTCGCGCGGAAGCTTACCAACAGCGCGCTGAAAATAGCCGGATTTCAACGGTTCCATATCGACAGTCTCAATCTCACCTTCCTCAAGATGCGGTTCGCAGATATCCGTGCCGGTTTCGTCCATATGATTGATCAGGCGACAGACAAATTGACTGGTCAGATCTGCCTTTAAAGTCCAACTGGCATTGGTATAGCCAAACACATTGGCAAAATTCGGGATATTGCCATACATGAAGCCTTTATAAGTGATCAGATCACCGGAATGAACAGATGTGCCATCTTTGCTGAGGCTCATGCCGCCAAACATTTGCAGGTCCAGACCTGTTGCGGTGACAATAATATCTGCGTTTAATATTTCACCAGAGGTCAGCTTGATCCCGTCTTTTACAAATTGGTCAATATGACCTGTCTTTACTGATGAGGAGCCTTCTTTTAAACTATGGAAAAAATCACTGTCGGGCACCAAGCATATGCGCTGCTCCCAGGGATTATAAGAGGGTGTAAAATCCTTCTTAATGTCGAACCCGTCGCCTAATTCCTTTTCCAGCATTTGTAAGACCTGCTTCTTTGTCTTGGCGGGCGCGACCTGTGTGCGATTATAGAAATAACGCCCGATCCAGATATTTTTAGCCCGTGTTATCGCATAGGCCCAGCGATCAGGTAATAGTCTGCGCAGGAAATTTGCAATCCAGTCCTTGGATGGACGTGAGACCATATAGGTTGGAGAGCGTTGCAGCATGGTGACATGGCTGGCTTTTTTGGCCAGTTCCGGAACAAGGGTTATTGCTGTCGCGCCACTGCCGATAACAATGATATTCTTGCCCTCATAATCATATTCTTCAGGCCAGTGCTGTGGGTGAATAAGCTTGCCCTGAAAATCTTCCATCCCTTTAAAATCAGGCAGATACCCGGATTGATAATTATAATAACCCGAGCAGATGAGGAGAAACCCGCAGCTGAGCTCAGAGGTCTTGCCCCCATGCTCAATTGTCAGCGCCCAGCGTGCGGCCTCAGATGACCAATTAGCATGTACAACTTTATGGCCAAAGCGAATGTGTTTTTTGATATCGTATTCATCAGCCGTTTCCCGCACATAGCTGCGAATACTGGGCCCATCGGCAATGGCCTTGCTCGCCTTCCAGGGTTTGAATATATAGCCAAGCGTATGCATATCGCTGTCAGAGCGTATCCCAGGATAACGGAACAAATCCCATGTACCGCCAATTTCGTCGCGCGCTTCCAGGATCGCAAATGTCTTGCCCGGGCATTCTTTTTGCAAATGTACGCCAGCCCCGATGCCTGATAGTCCAGCCCCGATAATTAGTACGTCAAAATGTGTGTTGCTCATGTGCACTCGCCCTTATTTATATCGCTTTGAGGCGATGTTTACACGGTTCACCTCAAGCCATAGCGCAGGAGATGAGGTCAAGTTTACCTTTACGTTTTATAAACTTTTACGCCTTATAAGGTGTAAAGAATAACATGTTAAATATTTAGATAATTCCAAAGGAAACGTAAATATTTCGATATTGGCTAAACATAACCTAAAGTGTTCACAGCGCAAAGGGAAGTTTAGCTGTCTTTCACGGGACTTGTTTCCATGAACAAAAAATGAGGCTAGCCTGAGTACAGGCTAACCTCACCAAAATAGCAAGAATCTGATACGCGACTAAATTTATACACTAAACTCAAAAAAACTATACTAACTATTTGATTTATCTATGAGTGATTGAACCTGAATATAGCCCTAACAAAGCGTTCATATTTGTGTCTTGTTTGTCCTGACTATGTACAATACTGATGCGTTTTCTTTGTTAAGTAGGCTCAACGAAAATAGCTTCCAGAGACCGCAGATTCATACCATTTTTCAAATAATTATAAGGCGTTATATTTAAGGCTTTCAGCATAGCGCGCTCTATTTTTGGAGCTTCGCCCTGTTTTTCAGATGGAACGAGATCAAAATCAAGAATATTGACACACCCTGTGTCCTGCTCGAATCCTGCACTTGTTCCAAGCGATGCTTTCAGAATATGTGAGAGAATCAGCCGGTTTACGCCCTCATGCGCGACCAGCAGGGCACATGCCCAATCAGGTCGATGCAACAGGGCTTTTAATCCAGCCTGTATGCGCTGCATGGCGCTGGCGAATGTTTCACCGCCCTCCAGAAACGTTGCACCGGGCTCACCTGCCTGCTCAAACTGGAACGTCATTACCGCTGCGAGCTGTTCCTGACTTTCAAAATGAATATACTTCCCGCTGCGCAATTCTTCAAAATCGGGATTATCTTCCAGTGTCAGATCATAGGGGTGCTCGGCCAGAACAATTTCTGCGGTTTGGCGCGTACGTCTAAGACCTGAGCACAGCGCAAGATCAAAATGAATATCGGCAAGCGCGAGCCCAGCCGCCTTGGCCTCTTCACGACCGCGTGTCGTCAGGGCGGCGCGGCTGGGGTCTTCATGTTTGACAACTTCTGGCGATGTATAATCGACAAATCCATGACGCATCAGATAAATGCGCCGCCGCCCTGTCGTTCCTGTTAATGCGGCCATCTCTAATTGAGCCCCCAGTCTTTCAATATTTCTTCACGGTGTGCGCCAATCGCGGGGGGCGGGCCTTGCACACTCCCCGGTGTTTTAGAAAAGCGCGGGGCCGGGGCGGGTTGAGTAACACCGGCAATTTCTATAAAGGTCTGACGGGCCTTATTGTGCGCATGTGCCGGGGCTTCGGCCATGGACAGAACCGGGGCAAAACAGACATCGCTGCCTTCCATAATCTCACACCATTCCTGGCGGGTTTTTGTTTTGAAGATTGTGGCGAGCTTTTCTTTCAGCTGTGGCCAATTCTGGCGATCCATCTGTGTGTCAAACGCCGGATCGGTCAGTCCCGCCTTTTCGCGAAGGAGGGCATAGAATTGTGGCTCCAGAGAGCCGATGGAAACCCATTTTCTATCCTGACATTCATAAGTGTCATAGAAATGCGCCCCGCCATCGAGGAGGTTGGCTTCGCGCTCATCATGCCAAAGTCCCATCGCCCGCAGGCCATAAAACATGGCCGAGAGAGAAGCTGCCCCATCTGTCATAGCGCAATCAATCACCTGGCCTTCGCCTGTTGCCCGGGCATTGAGTATCCCGGCGCAAAGCCCAAAGGCGAGATAAAGTGCGCCGCCGCCATAATCACCAACAAGATTTAACGGGGGAGAGGGCGGGCTATCACTTCGTCCCATAGCATGCAAAGCCCCGGTCAGGGCGATATAGTTCAGATCATGCCCCGCCGCATGGGCGAGCGGGCCGGTTTGGCCCCACCCAGTCATGCGTCCATAGACCAGTTTTGGATTTCGTTTGAGGGCGACATCCGGGCCGAGACCATTGCGCTCCATCACGCCGGGGCGATAGCCTTCAATCAGCCCATCGGCTTTTGAGATGAGTTGCAAGGCCAGTTCAATATCGGCTGCTTCTTTCAGGTTTAAGGCGATTGAGCGCCGCCCGCGACTGGTCACATCGCTTGGGAACCCGCCCCGCGCGCCGGGGCGATCAATCCGGATAACGTCCGCACCAAGGTCAGACAATAACATGCCGCAAAAAGGGCCCGGCCCGATACTGGCAAATTCGATAATCCGGACACTGTCCAAAGGTCCTTTTTGCATATATGTCTCCTGATTGTCTTTATCTTATCTATATAAAATTATCGCCTGGCCCGGATTTCAGTTTAAGCGGGCTGTGCCTCAGGGGCGAGCCCGTCAAGCTCATCAACGAATTTCTTTATCGCGGCAAGCCGTTTTTGCGGGCTTGACCAGTGTCCGGGCATGACAAGTTTGGAATCTGGACGCAGCCTTACCCCGCCCCCGCGTGCCCGAATGAACAACATCAGCCTAGCCGGATCAAGGGGGGTGTCGTCCCGGAATGTGACCAAGGCCCCTTTTTCCCCGGCATCCAGTTTCGCAATGCCGAGCTTTTTACAGAGACTCTTAAGGGCGCTGATTTCCATTAATTGCCGGGTTTCCTCAGGTATCGGGCCAAAGCGATCTATCAATTCCGCGGCAAAGGCCTGCTGATCGGTTTCTGTTTCAAGATCGGACAGGCGTCGATAAAGGGACATGCGGACGGTCAAATCCTCGACATAGTCTTCTGGAATAAGAACGGAGACACCCAAATTCATCTGCGGCGACCAGGTTTCTTCGGTGAACCCCTCTTGACCGGTTTTAAGAGCGTTGACGGCGTCTTCCAGCATTTGCTGGTACAGTTCTACACCGACCTCGCGAATATGGCCCGATTGCTGATCGCCGAGTAGATTGCCGCCGCCGCGCATATCCAGATCGTGACTGGCCAGTTCAAAGCCTGCCCCAAGACTGTCCAAGGATTGCAAGATGCGCAAACGTTTGGCCGCTGACGGGGTCAGTGTCTTATTTTGTGGCGTGGTAAAATAGGCATAGGCACGTAATTTGGAGCGTCCGACGCGGCCACGCAATTGGTAGAGTTGCGCTAGGCCAAACATATCCGCCCGATGCAGGATCAGCGTATTGGCGCTTGGGATATCCAGTCCGGATTCGACAATTGTGGTCGATAGAAGCACATCATACTCGCCTTCATAAAACGCGTTCATAATCGCTTCCAGCTCGCTAGGGGCCATTTGCCCATGGGCAACAATATAGCTAACCTCCGGCACATTCTCGCTTAGGAAGCTTTCCAGCTTGTCGATATCTGCAATACGCGGAGCCACAAAAAAGGCCTGGCCGCCGCGATATTTCTCCCGCAGCAAGGCTTCGCGCAACATTAACGGGTCGGTCTCGGAAACATATGTCCGCACAGAGAGCCGATCGACGGGCGGGGTGGCAATAATGGACAAGTCCCGAATGCCGGTCAGTGACATTTGCAGCGTGCGTGGGATAGGTGTGGCCGAAAGGGTCAGAACGTGAATATCGGCTTTCAGCTCTTTCAGGCGTTCTTTGTGCTTGACGCCAAAGCGTTGCTCTTCATCAACAATCATAAGCCCCAAGCGTCGCATATCAATATTTTTCGCCAGAAGGGCATGCGTGCCAATGACAATATCAACCTGACCATCTTTTAGTCCGGCGCGCGCTTCCCGCGCTTCAGCGCTTGGCACAAGACGTGATAAATGCCGCACATTTAAGGGATAGCCGGACAGGCGTTCGGTAAAGGTTTTATAATGCTGACGAGCTAGAAGTGTTGTTGGGGCAATAATCGCCACTTGCTGTCCGGTCATGGCGCATAAAAAGGCTGCCCGCAGCGCCACTTCGGTTTTGCCAAAGCCGACATCGCCGCAAATCAGCCGGTCCATAGGGCGCCCAGAGGCCAAATCTGCGATTACATCTTCAATTGCGCTGAGCTGATCTTCGGTCTCTTCATAAGGGAAACGGGCGGCAAATTCTTCATATAATCCCGGATCGGCATGGACAGCCTCACCTTTACGCAAAGCGCGTTTGGCTGCAATCTCCATCAGTTCCGAGGCCAGTTCCAGAATACGCTTTTTCGTCTTCGCCTTGCGGGTCTGCCATCCGGCCCCGCCAAGTTTATCGAGCACATTGGCCTCGGTTTCCGAACCATAGCGACTGATAAGATCAATATTTTCAACGGGCAGATAAATTTTGTCGCCGCCGGCATATTCCAGCTCTAGGCAGTCATGTGCTGCACCGGTTAGGGTCAAGGTCTTCAAGCCTTCATAGCGGCCAATGCCATGATCGGCATGCACAATAAGATCGCCTTGTGAGAGCGCTGCGGCTTCGGCGATGAAATTGGCAGATTTGCGTTTGCGCCTAGGATTGGCAAGCTTATCGCCCAGCACATCCTGTTCGGCAATAAAGACAAGTGTGTCGGTCTCAAAACCGGCCTCCAGAGGCAATTCAGCGACAGAAAGGCCTACTTTTAGCGCCGCTTCCAGAGAATACACTTTCGGTATAGCGGTGAGGCCATGATCTTGCATGACACTGGCAAGGCGCTCTGCTGAGCCTTCACTCCAGGCCGCAAAAATAACCGTTTTACCGCTATCGCGCTTTTCCTGGACATGCCCGGCGCACGCTTCAAAAATATTGATCTCAGCCCGTAAGCGTTCTGGTGCAAAATTACGGCCCGGATAACCGCCGAGATCTGCCCCGCTATGCTGGCCCTCATGAAAGCAGGCTAGGCTTTTTGTGGCAATTGCCTCTTTCAGAACATCTGTATCCAGATATAGCTTGCCGGGTGCCAAGACCCGCGCTTTTTGACTGTTTTGAGCGGCTTCCTGGCGTGTATTGTAATAATCAGCCACTTGGTCTAGGCGTTCAAACGCGGCTTCTTGAGCCAAGGGCCCCAATCCAATCAGGGCTTCCTCTCCTATATAATCAAACAGCGTCTCCATCTGTGGATAGAAAAGCGGAAGCCACATTTCCACACCTTGCTGGCGTATCCGGGCGCGGGCCGCCTCATAAAGCGGATCGCCTGCGGGTGGACCAAACTCTGTCAGATAGGCCGTCCGGAAGGTGGTCAAACTCTCTTCATGCATGAGAATTTCACTAACCGGGGCAAGATTTAACTGTTTTAAAGAGCCTGTAGAGATTTGTGTGTCCGGATCAAAAGACCGCAGCGTTTCTAATGTGTCGCCAAAGAAATCAAGCCGAACCGGGCTTTCTTCGGTTGGGGGAAACAGGTCGATAAGGCCGCCGCGAATAGCATATTCCCCGCGTTCGCGCACGACAGAGGTGCGCACATAGCCATTAATGGTGAGATATTCGGTGAGCCGCTCGGCGCTGAGTGTATCCTCCGGTTTTATGGCGAGGCTTGCGGTCCGAATCACCTCTATCGGGGGCAGGCGCTGAACGAGGCTTGAGGCTGTGGTGATAATCAGACGCGTTGCCCTGACTGGTTCGGCCAATATTGACAGCCCAGCGCAGCGCTTTGCAGCAATGGCCGGGCTCGGACTGACCCGATCAAAGGGCAGAGTATCCCAGCCGGGCAAGCTGATCACATCAAGGTCCGGCGCCATGAAGTGGGCAATCTGCTCGGCAGATTTTGCACTGCGGTCATCCCGGGCGACATAAAGACCTGTTCCCCCGCGCTTCTTCAAGCCATGCACGAAAACCTGAATGTCGAGGCCAAAAGGTGCGCGGCTGAACTGCGCAGGCCCCGATAATCGCGTTAATATATCAAGCGCGCTCACTGAAATCCCCAAAATCATGAAATCATTTTACGGATGTAAAACGAAAGCGGGTTTTTTACCCAGCCTGAGCGCTATAGCGAAAGGTGATCAATTGATCCAGAACCGGACCCTTATAATTTACCGGAACAGGCTTTTGTCCAATCAGCCAGGCATAAATTTCCCAGTCCGGGACAG
>JARFRJ010000068.1 GCA_029287305.1 Hyphomonas sp.
CGCACAGGCTGGGTGCCTTTGCCGGGCGGCCCGGCTTCTTCAAATAGCGCGGCCAATTGTTCTGTCATCGCCCCGCCCAATTGCTCGGCATCTGTGATCGTGACCGCGCGTTTATAATAGCGGGTCACATCATGGCCAATGCCAATGGCGATAAGCTCTATCGGGGAAACATTTTCCATATAGGCGATCACTTCACGCAAATGTTTTTCCAGATAATTGCCGATATTTACAGACAGCGTGCTGTCATCGACCGGGGCTCCATCGGAGATGACCATGAGAATACGTCTTTGCTCTGGCCGTCCCATCAGGCGATCATGCGCCCAGAGCAGGGCTTCGCCGTCAATGTTTTCTTTGAGCAGGCCCTCGCGCATCATCAGGCCAAGATTTTTACGGGCCCGCCGCCAGGGCGCATCGGCTGATTTATAGATGATATGGCGTAAATCATTCAGGCGTCCGGGCCCAGCAGGTTTGCCAGTTTTTACCCAATCCTCACGGCTGCGCCCGCCTTTCCAAGCTTTGGTCGTAAAGCCCAATATCTCAACCTTCACACCGCACCTTTCCAGTGTGCGGGCAAGAATATCAGCACACAGCGCGGCGACCATGATCGGGCGACCGCGCATAGACCCGGAATTATCGAGCAGAAGGGTCACAATCGTATCGCGAAACTGGCTGTCATCTTCCTGTTTGAAAGAGAGCGGCGCGGTCGGGTCTGTGATCACCCGGGTGAGCCGCGCCGTGTCGAGCACTCCCTCTTCCAGATCAAAACTCCAAGAGCGATTTTGCTGCGCCATGAGGCGGCGCTGAAGGCGATTGGCGAGTTTGGAGACCGCGCCCTGAAGGTTTTGCAATTGATGATCAAGATAGGCGCGCAGCCGGGTCAATTCTTCCGGATCGCATAGATCAGCGGCGATGCTGATCTCATCATGGGCTTTGGTGAAGATGCGATAGCTGGTCTGCTTTTGGCCATCCGGATAGGTGTTGGGCCGCAGCGGGCTGGCACCATCATCGGCTTCATCGGGCTCTTCCTCGCCATCCATATCGACATCCTGATCGATTTGGACATTGACCTCTTCGCCCTCAAGCTCATCACGGCCACGCAGCTCGACCTGTTCTGTGGTTGTGCCTTGCTCTTCCTCGCCAGAGGATTCCTCTTCGCCAGAGCTTTGATCATTTTGCGTATCCGCTTGATCGGGCTCTTCATCGGCGGTGTCCTCATCGGTCTGACTTTCTTCACCTGCGGTCAGATCGCGGATCATATTGCGAATGGTTTGGGCAAAACTGGCTTGGTCATCCAATTGCGTGGCGAGGCGTTCAAAGGCTTCGCCGGTTTTGGCATAGACGTCCTCGCGCCAAAGCGCTGCAATACCTTCCGCCTCGGCGGGTAAAGCCCGCTTTGTCAGGCGCTCACGCAAGAGAAATTCTACAGCCGGGGCAAGCGGGACATCCTGACGATCGAGCAGGCGCGTATAGCCCTCTTTGCGGCAGCGATCGATCAGAGCCGCATCCAGATTTTCCGCCATGCCGGGCAGACGTGCTGCGCCAATGGATTCGATGCGGGCGGTTTCTGCCGCTTCATAGACCTCGCGGGCCAGCTCGCCGCGCGGTTGATGCTGGCCATGCGCTTTGGGGTCATGATGGGCCAGACGTAATGCGACGGCATCGGCTTGGCCGCGGGCCAAGGCAACCTCATCGCTGTGAAGGTCAGCGCTGGGCGCGCGCAGTGTTAATTGCGTGTCTGAAACCTGCGCGGTAACCGCCCCGAAGGCAATATCCAGATCGGGCGTATCGGACACAGCTTTCGTCGTAGCCGCAAGGGCCTGTTTAAAAACTTCCAGAGGCGTGCCAATATCTTTCGTCATAATCTATGCTCTAGCTTTGTCATCTATGCTCTAGTTTTTTTAAGGGCAAAAATAGCGCAAATGCGGAGCATGCCTTTCGTCTTCTACTCTACATATCCATTGTGTCTTCAGGCTTCAATTTTTGCCATCAGCGCGCTTTCGGGCAATTCTGTGGCAAAACAACGTTGATACATTTCGGCAACCAAAGGGCGCTCCAACTCATCACATTTATTCAGAAATGTCATTCGGAAGGCATGGCCCAAATCGCCGAAAATAGCATAATTCTCAGCCCAAGTGATGACGGTGCGCGGGCTCATCACCGTGGAAATGTCCCCGCTCACAAAGCCATTGCGCGTTAGATTGGCCAGCCGGACCATTTGAAACAAGGTCTCTTCATCGACATTGAGGGCCTTGGTCTTGACGATCTGCACTTCGATTTCCGGGGCGAGATAATTTAAGGTTGTGACAATGCTCCAGCGGTCCATCTGGCCTTGATTGAGCTGCTGTGTGCCATGATACATCCCCGTTGTATCGCCAAGACCAACCGTATTGGTCGTCGCAAACAGTCGAAAATAAGGATTGGGCGTAATCACGCGGTTCTGATCCAGCAGGGTAAGCTTGCCAGAGGCCTCTAGGATACGCTGGATAACAAACATCACATCCGGGCGTCCGGCATCATATTCATCAAACGTGATCGCAACTGGTCTTTGTAGCGCCCAAGGGAGAATACCTTCGCGAAATTCGGTTATCTGCACGCCGTCTTTCAGGACAATGGCATCCTTGCCGACCATATCAATGCGCGAAACATGACTGTCCAGATTGATCCGAATAAGGGGCCAGTTAAGCCGCGCGGCAATCTGCTCAATATGGGTAGATTTACCCGTGCCATGATAGCCTTGCACCATGACACGGCGATTATGTTCAAACCCGGCCAGCACGGCCAGTGTTGTCTCCGGATCAAAATAATAGCTTTCATCAAGCTCGGGCACATATTCGGTGCGTATCGGAAAGCCATGGACGATCATGTCCGTATCAAGGCCGAACACGTCCCGGACATTGATTTGTTCGGTAGGTTTTAAGTCCACCAATTGGTCGGTTGAGGATATCACAGTCATGGAACTCTCTTTACTCGCATAATGGAACGCTTCTTTAGCATGGATAGGGCCATCGCCAAGCAAGATTAATGATAGAGCGCTGCGTCCTTTCGTCAAAAGGAGTAGGAAAGGCGCACACAGCGCTTTATGCTGAGAGTTTGGGCAAAAGCCTACAGAGTGCTTTTTGTGAGGATAGATTCTTCTTGACGGTTTCCAATTCTGATCCTGAAGCGCCTGAAGCGCGCCTTCACGCAATCGCCTTTAAAGCGTTGATAAGCGTGAGTGTGATCAGCCTGATCGGATATGGCGTCATCTATTATATCTCGCCCTTGTTCGCAGAGGACATAGCCCAGATTGGCCTCCAAACCTATCTCTATATCGCTTTGGCGATGGGGCTTTCCGGGGCCTGTCTCAGCCTTATCGTGCTGATGCCAGGACTTAGCGGTGCCCGGGCAAGTCAGGCGCTTATGCTGATTTTTCTGACCGGTCTCATCGCGCGGCTCATCATGATGGCATCCACACCGATTATGGAAAATGACTGGTATCGCTATTTATGGGACGGCGCTGTGCTGGCCGAAGGTATGGACCCCTATCGCTATGCACCGGATGATCTTATCCCCGGGGCCTGTTCAGAAGCGGCAGAGGAGGCCGAGGAGGCTGGCGATAAAGCCCGGCTTATAAGGCTTGCCGATGAGAGCGGCGATATCTATGCCGGGATCAATTATCGCTGTGTGAAGACAATCTATCCCCCCTTGGCGCAAGCGGCCTTTGGAGTTTCTGCGACACTGGCCCCGTTCAGCCTGATGGTCTGGCGGGCATGTCTCCTTGGTATCGATCTCATCAGTTTTTGGCTTTTATTGAAGGCATTGCATCTCTATCATAGGCCCCTGATCTGGAGCGGCCTTTATTGGTGGAACCCGGTCGTCATCCTAGAGACGTTTAATTCTGCGCATATGGATATCCTGCTGATCCCCTGCCTATTGGCGGTGTTGATTTTTGCCAGGCTTGGCAAAGCGTCTTATGCGGTGGGTGCCTTGGCGGCGGCAGTCGCGGTGAAAATCTGGCCCCTCCTGCTTGCCCCGGCGCTTTTGCGAGCGCAACTCTCCCGTCCCGGTCGATGGCTCGGGCTTGGACTTGTCTTCTCAGGCCTCAGTCTCATCCTGCTCTGGCCGCAATATCGCCATGCGCTGGGGGATAAGGATCAAGGTCTTGTCGCCTATGCCACAAGCTGGCAGCGTCATGCCTTTCTCTTTCCTTATCTCATGAGTATTCTGTCGCATATGTTTGAGGATGGCGAGCGGGCCACACGCCTATTTGTGGCAAGCCTTGCCGGGCTTAGCGCGCTCGGCTTCGGTCTTTTCGGCTCAAAACGTTCAGAAGATTTACCCAAAGCCTTTATGGTACTTTTGCTCATTCTTCTCTTCCTCTCCCCCACCGGATATCCTTGGTATCAAATCTGGATTGCCGCGCTCATCCCTTTTACACCTGTCCCGATTGCCTTAACGCTGATGCTGACCGCGCCGCTTTATTATATACGCTTTATCTCTGGGGATACGGACCCGTTTTATCAGACGATTATTGTGCCTCTTGCTTTTGGCGTGCCGCTGATGACGTGGATTGGCCCGGCTTTTTTCAAGCTTTGGAGACGCCAAAGCGTGAGACGATCCGGACAGAGATGAAAATCACCATTATCATTCCGGCTCTGAATGAGGAAAAAGCGATCGGTCAGGTCATTCAGCGCCTTCCAGACTATGTCGATGAGATTATTATTGTCGATAATGGCTCAACCGACCAAACCTCTCAGATTGCGAGAAAGGCCGGGGCGAAAACGCTTTATCTGGCGAAAGCGGGGTATGGCCGGGCCTGTCTTGCCGGTGTCGCTGGCGCGGGGGCGTGCGATATTCTTGTCTTTCTGGATGCAGATGGGGCAGATTTTCCCGAACAAATGGATCGCCTTCTTCAACCCATCATTGAGGGCGAGGCCGATATGGTGATTGGATCGCGCACACTTGGCCAGGTTGAGGCTGGGGCGCTTACTCTGCCCCAAAGGGTTGGCAATCGTCTGGCCTGCGCCCTCATCGGCCTGTTCTGGGGCTATGCCTATAC
>JARFRJ010000166.1 GCA_029287305.1 Hyphomonas sp.
AACTGAGCGGCGGTGTGATCTTCGGTCAAGCAGGTCAGCTCAGCGCCACATGTTTTGGCGCCGGCTGCGCTCACGATGACGGTGTCAGCAGCTGTCAGGCTTGGCGCGATTGTGCCGAAATAGAGGTCAGTGACAGAGGCAACTTGCAGAGGAGCAATGATGACGGCGCCGGCTGTGCCGTCGGCATCAGCAGCAAAAGAGGGGGCTGCAATTGTAGCGGCCAGAGCGACAGAGGCGAGGAATTTGATGGTTTTCATGAGGGTATCTCCAAAAGGGGTTTGTGTGTGTTCAAGGTTTAAGGTTTGGCGAGAGTGTCTCGCCGCTTGAAGATATAAATATCGAAAATCGCGCCTGCGTATCACTGACCTTTTAGGTCAATCCGCCTATCCTATGACCAGAGACCCTGACCAAAAGGTCAGGGATTGGGTGCGCAGGAGGGCCCAAGAGATATGTGCAGGACAGGGGGGTGATCTATCCCCTGAAATCGGGAAGACGGAATATAGATAAATATATATTTTGGGGCGGTTACTTCGCTTGCTAGGCCAAGCGGCCCAGTTACAGTTTTCAGATCTGTCTGACAGATTATTGTATAAAGGACTTGCTGAACGAATATGTGTGTTTATGAGACGTGGTATGACTTATTTATTACGCCTGCTTTGGATTGTCTGGCCAATTGCTGCCTTTGCCGGCGGAAAATTATTCGCTCCTCTAATATTCATCTTTTCTATCGCTTCAATTCACAAATTTAAGCTGGCCGCCTGGATCGGCCTGTTCTTAAGTCTCTTGGCTTTCCTATGCTGGATCAGCTTAAGCGCGCTTTGGTCACCAGCAGAGATACGCCTGTATTCGGGCAGCCTGTGGAGCAATGATTTTGCCATTGATACGGCTTTTATACGCTTTGCCTTGACAGTGCTGGCGGGGCTTATTTTTATTCGCTGTGTTTGTGCTCTTTCACCTCAGCAGGCGCGCCGAATTATGCCTTGGATATGTGCAGGCATTAGCATTCATGTGTTGAGCGTTGTTTTTATTGGCTTTATGTATGATGAATTTGTCAAAAACTCAGACGGGTTTCTGGTCCCATCAGCCCAGAGCATGGGCCGTAATACAAATCTCCTCGGCATGGCATTGCCTGTGCTCATTGGTTTTTTGATGATGCAGGCGCATGGCCTCTATCGCTTTGGTCTTAGCCTGCTGGCTGTGCTCGCGCTTTTAGTCTCTGCTTGGTTCATGCAAAGTCAGGCGATATTTTTGGCCATTATTTTCTTTGCAGGGTTTTATTTTCTCCTTCTATATAATCCAATCCATGGTTTTCGTCTGATATTTCAGGTCTTGTCCGGCATAATCATCACCATGCCCGCACTGATTTGGAGTTTAACCACATTCATGCCAGCAAGCAGCAGCTTCTTACCCCTGTCGGTCGCGCATCGTTTTATTATCTGGCAGGTCACTCTGGAAAAAATCTGGCAAAAGCCGTTTTTTGGTCATGGTATTGAAGCGACATCGATATGGACAGAGACCTATGCCATGC
>JARFRJ010000187.1 GCA_029287305.1 Hyphomonas sp.
ACTGAATATGGATACAGTGCAGGCGAGCGCGAAACTGGCGCGCAGTGTTCAACAACAAATTTTAGCCCTGAAACGGTAAAGCCCCCATGTTCGATACACACGTGAATTTACATGGTGACGCCTTTGATGAGGATTTGGAACTTGTTTTGACCCGCGCCAAAACAGCCGGAGTTACACGCCTGCTTGCCATTTGTGATCGCATGGATCATTTGCCAGCGATTGTGAAGATGGCTGAAGCGCATGAAAATATGTGGTGCAGCGCTGGGGTTCACCCCCATCATGCGAAGGATTTTATCCATCTTACCTCAGAGGAATTAGGCCAAGCCGCGACCCTAGAACCGGTTGTCGCGATCGGGGAAACCGGACTTGACTTATATTATAATTACAGTGATATCAAGGCGCAAATACAGAATCTTATAACACATATAAGTGCAGCGCGTGCAACAGGGCTGCCGATAATCCTGCATTGTCGCAGTGCTGATCAGCTCATGGGAGACATATTGGAAGAGGAAATGCAAAAGGGTGCGTTTAAACTGCTCTTGCATTGCTATACAGGCGGGATTGATCTGGCCAAACGCGCTTTAAAACTTGGTGCATATTTTTCTGTTTCCGGCATATTATCGTTCAAAAATGGGGCTAATGTGCGCGAGGTCATCGCTCAATTGCCGCCAAAACGTATTTTGCTTGAAACAGATTGTCCCTATCTCAGCCCGATGCCGCATCGTGGTAAACGCAATGAGCCGGCTTTTCTGCCCTTTGTCTGTCAGGCCTATGCCAAACTTATGGGGATGGAGGCTGACACAGTCGCGCAAGTGACAGAAGCGAATGCTTTGGCCTTATTTCATAAGGTCAAGCCATCATGAACACTATGAAACATCCGTTTTTAAGCCAGGATGTGTGGCGATTTACCTTACTGGGTACAGGGTCTTCAGGTGGCGTGCCGCGTATTGGCAATGATTGGGGCGTTTGCGATCCAGCCGAGCCCAAAAATCATCGCTTACGCTGCTGTGCCATGGTGGAAAGAGTATCAGCCAAGACGCAAAAAACGACGCGTATATTGATCGACACATCGCCGGATATTCGCCAGCAATTATTGCGGGCAGACGTTTCGCGCATAGATGCGGTGGTCTATAGCCATCATCATGCGGACCAAGTTGGCGGGATTGATGATTTACGTGTCCTTGCCATCCGTCAAAAATCACGCATACCCGTCTATATGGATAGGGCAACGTCCGAGGAATTAACATATCGGGCGGCCTATTGTTTCAAAGGGGAGGGGGGCTATCCCCCCATATTGGAGCGCCAGCCCGATATGGAGCCCTTGCAGAGGGTCCCCATTGAGGGACTAGGCGGAAATATAGAAATTATACCATTAGAACAGTATCATGGGGAGATTTCTTCACTTGGGTTCAAGATTGGAAACCTTGCATATTGCAATGATATTCATGCCTTCCCAGAGGAAAGTTTGGCGGCGTTGAGGGGGATAGATACGTTTATTATAGACGCGTTACGGCCAGCACCGCATCCATCGCATGCGCATCTGGATCAGGCCATTGCGTGGGCGCAAGAGCTGGGGGCGCGCCGAACCATTTTGACCAATATGCATATCGATATGGATTATCAAAGTTTAAAGCGCAGCCTGCCAGAGGGCATAGAACCGGGTTATGATGGCCTTAATATAGACTTCTGTGGCCCATAATAGCGCCGATATGGGCATATTGAAGCCATTTTGAGGGCTTGTAACGCTATTATGCGCGTGTCGAGAGCCTCGCAGGCCTCTATAGCGCGGTCTGTATAAAGGTTTGCAGAGCCAGCTCCATTAGAGCTGCGTAAGGACGTAAAAAGAAAAGCTTACATCACATAGCCTATGTAAGGACTTGAATATAAAGCGCTAACCCGTTCCGCAAGCTACACTGACTATGGCCCGCCTAGGCTTTTCTTTGCGCTGGTCGCCGCGCTGGTCGCCGCGCTGGTCGCCGCGCTGCTCGTCGCGCTGCTCGTCGCGCTGCTCGTCGCGCTGCTCGTCGCGCTGCTCGTCGCGCTGCTCGTCGCGCTGCTCACAAAGCACACACGTAAGGACTTAAAGCGTTAAGGCAATGCCAAAGGAATCGTAAACACAGCAAGCTATATATAGCGATCACATTGTATTTTATCATGATTTAATTTCCCATAATGTTTATTATGCGATAATCTGATTAAGCTTCTGGGATAACACCCCTCAAATCTGTGGGTCGCCAACTCATGACAAGGCTTGCGTCTGTTCTGAACTCGATGAGACGTAGAAAGCCTATCGTCTGAGGCTATGAGAGCGCTTCTCGGCAAAATATGCGCTACCGGACGCGCTGGTAGACCACCTTGTGGCCGCGTTGTGCGACCTTGATCGGCTAGTCGTCACTCCGTTACCCCCCTTTGATCAACCAAGTGTGTCGCCATTGCGCAAGCCACGCTGTGGCCCGGCAAGCTTGATCGTTGCGCTGCCCGTTGCGCTAGCCGTTGCGCTGCCCGGCAAGCCTGATCGTCGCGCTGCCCGTCGCGCTTGCTCGGCAAGCCTGATCGTTGCGCTGCACAAGCC
>JARFRJ010000216.1 GCA_029287305.1 Hyphomonas sp.
CGTGATGCGATTGAGCCGCCCGTCACGCTCTGTGACCAGCATGTCGCCGCTCGGCAGGAAGGCAAGTCCCCAAGGGACATCCAGGCCTTCTGCAATCGGTGTCAGACGGGCTTTCAGAGGCGTCGCCTCCACAGCGCTTTCAACCGGGGTCTCTGCCGTTTCAGACACGTCTAGAGCACGCGCGCTGGCTAGCCCGGCATCACTATTGGGTGTCTCTTTATCATCAGAACATGCTGTCAGACTGATAAGCGTTGCGCAGATGTACATTTAGGCAAGATATTTCATAACAGTGCTCCTGAAAAAATGTCTTGTCACACTATAATAGTCAACTGGCGATGGCCTGCAAGCTTTAAGGTTTTAGGACGGGCCCAGAAATCCTTTCCTGAAAGGCCGTACCGGGGAGAGAAAAAAGCGCTTTCAGGATGTCTGATGGGCATGCTAAAGACAAGATTATGAGTGATTATCAAAAGCGGAAAAAATCGCCATGACCTCCCATCAAGACAAGGCCATTGTACTGTTCTCAGGTGGACAGGATTCTACGCTCTGCCTATTTTGGGCGCTGCAACGCTATGCACATGTCGAAACAATCGGCTTTAATTATGGCCAGCGCCATCATGTGGAATTGACGGCCCGCAAAATCATATTGTCAAAACTGCGTGAAATTTTCCCAAATGAAAGCCGAAAATTGCGCGAGGATCATCTGTGTGATCTGTCCACCCTTGGCTTGATCAGCCAAACCGCGCTGACGTCAAAAACGCAGATTGAGATCAGCGCCTCTGGCCTGCCGACAACTTTTGTGCCGGGGCGCAACCTTATTTTTCTGAATTTTGCCGCTGCGATTGCTTGGCGACGCGGGATTGACGTGCTTGTCGGCGGTATGTGCGAGACGGACTATTCGGGCTATCCAGATTGTCGGCGGGCAACGCTGGATGCCCAGGCAGAGGCGCTGCGCCTTGGTATGGAGCGTGATTTTCATATTGAAACACCGCTCATGCATCTGGATAAAGCCGAGACTTGGGCGCTAGCGGAGACGCTCGGCGGGCCGCGCCTCACGCACCTTATCATAGAGCATAGTCATACATGTTATTTGGGAGACCGTTCGACACGCCATGACTGGGGATATGGCTGTGGGGCTTGCCCGGCCTGCGATCTGCGCGCCAAAGGCTGGCAAAAATGGCAAAGTGCATCGCCGACATGAAGATTTACAGCGTTAAGGAAGCCTATCTCACCTTGCAAGGGGAGGGCGCTCAAACTGGCCGCGCGGCTGTGTTCTTGCGGTTTGCCGGATGTAATCTGTGGAGCGGATTGGAGCGTGATAGGGCGAGCGCTATATGCAAGTTCTGTGATACGGATTTTGTCGGCACAGATGGGCCGGGTGGTGGCAAATTTAAAGGCCCAGAGGCTTTGGCGGCGCATATATCTACGCTTTGGCAAGCCAATTCTCAAAGGACAGCAACCCCTTACATTATCTGCACAGGCGGCGAGCCGCTTTTGCAATTGGATGCAAATCTAATTGAGGCCTTGCACCGGGCCGGATTTGAGATTGGGATTGAAACAAACGGCACTCTGATCGCCCCGCCAGGAATTGACTGGATTTGCGTGAGCCCTAAAGCGACAGCTCCTCTAAAGCAAAAATCAGGGCATGAGTTAAAACTGGTTTATCCACAAATTGAGCCCGAAGCCCAGCCAGAACGTTTTACAGGGCTGGACTTTCAATATTTTTTCCTGCAACCCATGGATTCAGAACATCAACACCAGAATATAGTTGCGGCAGCAGAGTATTGTCTAAAAAACCCCCAATGGCGACTGAGCTTACAAACCCACAAACTGATCGGACGCCCTTAAGCGCCGAGCGGCCTTATTTCGAGGTTTCAAAAGCGGTTGGTTTTGAAGCCGCGCACCGCTTGCTAGTGCCCGGCAAAGAGGCGACCTATGGGCGTATCCATGGGCATTCCTTCCGTCTGGAAGCCACCCTTGGCGGTAGTTTGGAGGAAGGACAGGACTGGATTGAGGATTTGGCTGTTCTGACCCAGGCTTTGGAGCGTATTGCGGGCGAACTGGATCATGGTCTTCTCAATGATGTAAAGGGGCTTGAGCGCCCGACCCTTGAAAATATAGCGCTTTGGGTGGCAGAGCGTTTACAAAGGCAAAATCTACGCCTCATACGGGTGACACTTGAAAGACCAAGCCTGAATGAACGCTGCGTCCTCAAACTATAAAGACACCCCCCTTTTTTATCATTGCGGGCTTTAGAAAGTTTGCTTTTTCTGGGCAGAATGGTATTAGCCAAGCTTCGAGGTTCCATGGCCGAATGGTGAGGCAGCGGATTGCAAATCCGTATATCCCGGTTCGATTCCGGGTGGAACCTCCATCTTATCGAAAAATATAAATGTTTCAGGGCTTTTCTGAATCTTGTTCCTTAGCAAGGTGCGTCTCTTATTAGATATGAATAAACTTTATTATCAGGCTTGTCGTTGCGCTGCCCGAACAAGCTTGTCGTTACGCTAACAGATCTGCATAGATTTTGCCTGAATGTGCTTTAAATCTTTCACGCGGCAGGTTTCTTCTCAAGGTTCTGACTTAAAATGTTCACCCATGCCTTATATAAAGGCAATAATAGGTCCTTATAAAAATAAAATTAAAAATACATTATATTGGTTGTATTAACGCTATTAGGCGTTTAGCAACCCTACTCTAGGAAGAGTGCAAGATATATCATTTTGCGCCGCATTACTGCTGCGCCAATTTATCCAAAAATAAGCGTTAATTAGAGATGGGGCCATCTGTCTATGGCCATAGAAAAATACTTCTTTTGATCAAAATTAAGGGATCCGTTTATGATAAAAGATAAGAAGCCATTTTTTTGCAAGTCCATGCAAAGCCTCTTGCCGGATTTACGCATATACGCTTATAATTTATGTAAGAATGACATTCAGGCCGATGATCTGGTTCAGCAGGCCTGTATGAAGGCGTGGGAGGCTAGGGATACTTTTAAGCCCGGCGCAAACTTTCGCAAATGGCTTTTCCGTATATTGCGCAATGAATATTTCCAAATCCTGCGCCGTAGCTGGCGCAATGTGGAATATTGCCCAGTGAAGCATGAATTATTATTGGCGTATGACAATCCTTGCGAAAGCACATCGGATTTGCGCTCTGTTATGGCTGTGCTGAAAGAGCTTCCACGCGCTCAATATGAGGCCATTATCCTCGTCATGCTTGGCGGTTTTACCTATGAGGAAGCGGGTTATATTCTAGAATGCTCTGCGGGAACCCTTAAAAGCCGCGTCAGTCGCGGGCGAGAGCGGGCTATGACCCAGTTAAATACGGTCAGCTTAAAACCAGCACAGAAAGCTGCTGCAAATGACATCAAAACATCCGTTTTGGCAGAAATTTCTGCTATCATAGAGGCTATTTTGCAGGCTGCTGGATACACGCTCAAAGCTGACCTTCCGCGCCTGTCTAATCAATTGGCTTGAATATATTCAGGCACGGGCTGGGAGGCTTAGGGTTTAATGCCCCCTATAATATATTGGCATAGTTTCAGTGAAAACGGATTTGCGGCCAAAGCATAGGCTTTAAAGCACAGAAAAAAGGACCTTTCGCAT
>JARFRJ010000270.1 GCA_029287305.1 Hyphomonas sp.
GTTGAAATATGGCCTCACCGATTCTGGCAGTCGCCTTGCCATTGTCGATCCGCAGCTCTTTGACCGCCTCTATTCCAGCTGGGAGCATTTGCCGGGGCTTGAGGCGCTAATTGTCGGTCGTCAGAAAGACGCGGTCACCGATCCGCGTGTCACCGCTATGGAAGACTTTATCGGGCCCGCCAATAGTTGGGCTGATCTGGAAGATACCCCTCTACCCGATTTGAGCTTTCACCCCGATGATGATGCGACGATCATGTATACATCCGGCACGACAGGACACCCCAAAGGGGCTCTTGCCTCTCATAGGGCCATTATTTCTAATATGTTCAATGCGATTACCTGCCGGGCGCGGCGTTATTTACGGGCGGGAGAAGCCTTACCCGAACCTGATCCAGACCCAGAAGCGGCTAATAAAGTCTTGCTCGCTGTGCCCTTCTTTCATGCGACCGGGGCGTTTGCTCTGCTCGTCCCTGGCTGGGCGACCGGGGCAAAAATCATCTGCATGTATAAATGGGATGTTGCCGAAGCCTTGCCGATTATCGAGCGGGAAAAAATCACAACTGTCGGCGGTGTCCCGGCGATTGCCTGGCAACTGATTGAGCATCCAGATCGCGATAAATATGACCTGTCCTCGATAAATGCGGTTGGCTATGGCGGGGCCCCGTCAGCCTCTGAACTGGTCAGTACGATCACCTCGACCTTTAAAGGCGCCATGCCGTCGAATGGGTGGGGGATGACTGAAACCTGCGCCACCTCAACACAGAATTTTGGCGAAGACTATATTAATCGCCCTTTAAGTGCCGGAGCCCCGCCGCCCGCTGTGGAATTGAAAGCTGTCGATCCGGACGGTAACACGCTCGGCGTTAATGAGATTGGTGAATTATGGGTTAAAGGCGCCTCAAATTGCAAAGGATATTGGAACCGCCCCGACGCGACGGCTGAAACCTTTGTTGACGGTTGGGTCGTCACCGGAGACCTTGCCCGTATTGATGAAGAAGGTTTTGTCTATCTGGTTGATCGCGCCAAGGATATGCTGATCCGGGGCGGGGAGAATATTTACTGTATTGAAGTTGAAAATGCGCTCTATGAACATCCGGCGATTATGGATGCCTCAATTGTTGGCATTCCGCATAAAATCCTTGGTGAAGAAGTCGGCGCTGTGGTTCAGGTGACCCCTGGACACAGTGTGACCCGGGAAGAACTGCAAGCCCATGTCGGCGCGCAATTGGCGGCCTTCAAAGTGCCTGTGGAGATTATCTTCCAAGATGAGCCACTGCCGCGTAATGCCAATGGCAAAATCCTCAAACAGGTCTTGCGGGAGCAATTCACACCCAGAGGCTAGAGCCCGCAACGGGCAATGCAGGCGCGAAGGCCTTTACGGACAGCTCTAGGAAGACCTCAAACGGTCAAAAGCGGCGGGATGCGACCAATCCAAGGCCGTGCTTCCTCCAATTCATAGGCGAGAGCGAGAAGCTTTAGATCATCGCCCTTACGGCCAGAGAACATTGACGCAAGCGGCAAGCCGCCCTGTGACTGTCCCAGCGGCAGACTGATACTGGCCGCGCCAGATACATTCATCGGCGCGGTAAAGGCGGCAAATTCAGATACAGCCTGCTGTAAGCCTTCAAAATCGCGTGTCGGAGACTGGACGCCAATCTGCGGGGCGGGCGCAGCAATGGTCGGTGTGAGAAGAAGATCAAAATCACCCTCAATGAAGTATTGATCATAGACAGAGGCAAAATTTTGCAAATAGGCCATAGCCGCCGGAAACTCCTTCTGACGGGAGAGAAAGTTCTGAGCCAGAGACAGTGTCCAAGGTTCTAGAATTTCCGGGGAAGGCGGCTTGCCTGAAAACTGGGCCGCTTGGCGCGCAAATCGCGCGGCCCCGGCAGACCAATATAGCAGGAATTTATCACTGAACTCTTCCCCATTTAAAGGCATCTGATAGGCTTTAACCTCATGACCAAGATCAGAGCAGAGCGCGGCGGTCTCTTCGACTGCACGGCGCACTTCGCTATTGAGATAGGTGGGCGTGACGGGGTCTGGCGCAAAGGCAATCTTCAGTCGTTTTCGCGCTGGCCCGGTCACAGGGGTCTGTAAGTCAGGCTGGCGCGCTGTACTGGCGAAAATTGCGGCTGTATCGCGCACCGTCAGCGTGACCGCCAAATCGACCGAGATATCAAGCTGATTGCCTTCCTGACTGGATCGTCCGATCGGAACCGCTTTATGAGAAGGTTTTAACCCGACAAGGCCGCAACAGGCCGCCGGGATACGGATAGAACCGCCGCCATCGCTAGCATGAGCAAAAGGGACAATCCTTGCTGCGGTCAGCGCCGCCGCACCGCCAGAAGAGCCGCCCGGAATATGATCTGTATTCCAAGGATTTCGGGTCGGGCCTGTCACCAAAGGCTCTGTTGATGAGATTAAGCCCATTTCCGGTGAGGTCGATTTACCCAAGATGACAGGGCCCAATTCAGCACGCCAGACTTTCGATAGCGGCCCGTCTTCCGTCGCCATATTGCCTTTAAACGCCCGGCTGCCATACAGGGTTTGCAAGCCCTGCCAATTGGCCAAATCCTTGATAAAGGTGGGCACCCCGGCCATCGCGCCTGTCAGGTCGCTGGCCGCCCGTTCGCGCGCCGCCTCATAATCTGTACTGGCAATCGCATTAATAGCAGGATTGTGAGCTTCAGCGCGCGAGATCGCCGCCTCTGTGGCTTCTAAGGCTGTGATCTCACCTTGCGCGATCAATTGTGCGGTGCGCACACCATCCATAAACCCTTTACTTAGACTGGCCGATTTGACCTCAGAGCCACTACAGGCACTGAAAAAAGGAAGAAACGCGCTCATCGCTGCGCCTGTCTTTAAAAGCCTTCGACGTGTATAGTGCATAGGGAGCCTTCCTTTAGCGTATGGGTCTTCTCCTACACTACTGCGCCCTCACAGATAGGCAAGGGGTTAAAACCGTTCCAATGTGAGCCTACTCAGGCGCTATGGCTGTGTTCTTGCGCGAAAGTCAGCCAGTTTTCCAGAAGCGTGTGACCATGCTCTGTCAGCAAGCTTTCCGGATGAAATTGCAATCCGAAGACGGGACGGGTTTTATGCCGAATGGCCATAATTTCTCCGTCTTCAGTATGCGCGTCGGCGATGAGGGTTTCAGCCAAAGTGTCGATCTCAATCGCCAGGGAATGATAGCGAATGACAGAAAAGCGGTCTGGAAGTCCTGCAAAAAGCGGGCCGCCCTGATGCTGGATGTCAGAAGCTTTGCCATGGCGGATTTCCCGGGCACGCACAATCGTGCTGCCGCAAGCCTGTGCAATGGCCTGATGGCCAAGGCATATGCCCAGAATAGGCAGGTCCGGCGGCGCTGTGCGAACAAGCTGCATACAAATGCCCGCCTCATTTGGTGTGCATGGCCCCGGCGAGAGGATGATGCCCGACCAGTCTGCCTGCGCCAGAGCCTCAGCCGCGCTGAGCGCATCATTGCGCATAACACTCGTTACGCCCCCCGCCTGATGCACATAATGCACCAAATTCCAGGTGAAACTGTCATAATTGTCGATCACAAGAATATGTGGCTTCTGCTCTGTCATCGGCGGGCGTATCATTGATCATACTCATAAGTGGCGGCCAATTCTGCGGCACGTTTCAAGGCACTGGCTTTATGCAGGGTCTCCTTAAACTCATAATCAGCATCACTGTCGAGCACGACACCGCCGCCCGCCTGGATATGAAGCTTGCCATCCTTGATGAGGCCTGTGCGCAAGGCAATGCAGGTGTCAAGGTCTCCTTGCCAGCCAAAATATCCAATAGCGCCGCCATAGATGCCGCGTCGGGAAACCTCCAGCTCGTCAATAATTTGCATGGCGCGTATTTTTGGCGCGCCGGAGACCGTGCCCGCCGGAAACCCGGCAAACAGCACGTCCACCGCATCCAGCCCGTCGCGCAGATCGCCTTCGACATGCGAGACGATATGCATGACATGGGAATAGCGCTCAATGATAAAACGCTCTGTCACCTCGACCGATCCATAGGCGGCGACGCGCCCGACATCATTACGCCCCAAATCCAGTAGCATTAAATGCTCTGCCATTTCCTTTTCATCCGCGAGCAGGCTTTCGGCCCGGCGGGCATCCTCGACCGGATCGCCAGAGCGTGGCCGCGTGCCCGCAATCGGGCGAATAGCCACCCGTCCCTCGCGCAAACGTACGAGAATTTCCGGGCTTGAGCCGACCAGACGCAAATCGCCAAAACTCATATGGAACATAAAGGCAGAGGGGTTTAGCCGCCGTAACGCCCGATAGAAGCTGATAGATTGGGCCTGAAACTCAGCCGTGAAGCGCTGGCTCGGCACGACCTGAAAAATATCCCCCGCCCGCGCATAGGCTTTCGCCTTTTCGACCATTTGAAGATACTGCGCCCGGCTCGTATTGGACTGGAAGGTCAAGTCTTTGGCGCTTTGATCCGCAGGCGAAAGGGGGGCAGGCCTCGCCAGCCGTGCCTCAATATCATCAAGACGTTCCTGCGCCGCTTCGCGGTCTGACCCACTATAGCGCGCAATCAGCAAAATCTCCTGATAGAGATGGTCAAATATGATGACAATTTTGGGTATAACAAGAAGAATATCCGGCACGGCAAGGTCAGGCTGCGCCTTTATCTCAACCGGTTCAATATAGCGAATGGCATCATAGCCGATATAGCCAAATGCACCGGACGCCATAGGCGGTAAGGGTTCATCAGCCTCGGCCCGGGCCATATCAGCAAATTGTCGCAACGCGTCTTGCGGGGAAGCGGTGAGGGTGACAGCATCTGAAAAATCTGCCGCTCCAGCCATGTCCGATTGCCCGTTTTGTACCCGAAACCAGGTTTTTGGCATCAGCCCGATAAAGGAATATCGGCCTAGGCGCGTTCCACCCAAAATCGATTCGAAGAGAAAACTTCCCGCCTCTTGCGGACCCAGCTTTAAAAGGGCGCTGACGGGTGTTTCAAGATCGCCAATACGCCGACGAACTAGGAGTTTGTCTCGGTTCATTGATCTTCAAGCAGGCGGTTCTTATAGAAATTAAACCCGGCCATATTGGTGCGCGTCTCCAGCCCCTCTTCCAATTCACCGGCTAAGGCGGTCAGCATATCCTGCTTTAATTGTTCGGTGAGACGCGGCGCGGACAATGTCGCCAATACATCCAATTGGGCCTCATCCGGCGGGGTGAGCTGGTCCAGTTTCAGCAAGGTCACTTGTGTTGGCAATGGGCCTTGCAGGATTTGGATCTCGCCCTCGTTCAAACGGAAAGCCTCGCGCACAATCAATTGCGGCACGGTGCGATCAAGCGCGGATCGGCGCAGATCTGCCGCCGTTTGAACCTCTGCTCCATAGGCCGCAGCAATCTGCGTAAACGAGCGCTCACCCACCACAACCTCCTCGACAAGACGCTCTGCCGCGTTTTGCAAAGCCTCACCTTCCTGTTCTGCAATCAGAAGGGTTTCGGCGGTCTCTGTAACCTCCTCCAGAGGGGGCACGCTTTGCGGGATAATCTCATCAATAGAAATAAGAAGGGTCGCCTCGCCAACTTCAAAAGCATCGGTGACCTCGCCTTGCGGTAATTCAAAGGCTTGCGCTAGGGCTTCCGGGGCTTGGGCAAGATCGCTTACAGGGACGCCCCCTTCATTGCGCCCATTGGCATCAACCCGAACACTGTCGGCGACACTCAAACCAAAATAGCCCGCCATTTCACCGAGCGTTAGTCCCTGTCCGATCAAATCATCAAGCGTGTTTAAAGCCGCATAATAGGCCTCAAAAGAGGCCGAGCTTGCCAATTCCGTGACAATCTCCTCGCGCGCTTCTTCAAGCGTCTTCGGCGTGCCGGGGATGATCTCATCCAGACGCGCAATCAGCCATCCGCCCTCGGTTTGATAAGGTCCGGCCAAGGTTCCAGCCGCCGCTGTGGGGACGAAAATCGTCTCTTTCAGCTCTTCGATTGTGATATCATCAATGACCCCTGTGCGCGTTTGCACATTCAAGGCTTGATCTGTCTCAATCTCGCCGCCAACAGAGAGAACACCAAACGCGTTCAAAGCATCCTCTTCGCTTCCATAAACAGCTTGCAGAAATGTGCGCTGATCCGGGGTGGCCAGACGGCTTGTGCGCGTGGCCTCATAAAGCGCGATAATATCC
>JARFRJ010000109.1 GCA_029287305.1 Hyphomonas sp.
GTTGTCTATGTCGACAAGCAAGGCGGCTATATTGATAATGTGGCGGGCACCCGCACCGTCGAGGACTCCGCGCGCTTTCGCGCCGCCGGAACTGTCCGCGACAATGGTGTACCTGTTGCGGCCGGACGCGCAGGCTTTCAGGCTGGGGCAGACTTGTCCGGTGTCAATTTCATCGCCGCAGACAATACCAGCCTTGCTGATGATAATATCAATGGCACCACATATGCCGGTTTCCGTTTAAGCGGCCTTTATGAGTTTAACTCAGACTGGAACCTGCTCGTCTCCCATGCCCAGCAAAGTCTGGAAAGTGAAGGCGTCTTCTTCGCCGACCCTGAACTGGACGCGTATGAAATTGAGCGCTTTGTCGAAGATGATATTGAAGACAGTTTCCATAATACAAGCTGGACATTGCAAGGCCGTCTTGGTGCGCTCGAAGCGCTTTATACAGGCGCGTATACAGAGCGGACGACAGATCAGATCGTCGATTATTCAGACTATCTTTTTGTTGGGCAATACCTGCCTTACTATATCTGTGATGGTTCTGTGACCTATCCTGGGGACGCCGCGCCAAGTGGTACGTGCCAATCGCCCAATCTGTTTGTCGACTCAACGACTAAAACCAAAGTACAGACCCATGAGCTGCGCTTCAATACGCCGGCGGACAAGCCTTACCGGGCGACATTTGGCGGGTTTTATTCCGATCTCGAACTCAAGGAATTCAACGATTTTACCTATCCCAGTTCAGTTTTTGCTGTTGGCTTTGACGGCGTGACCACCGGGTTTGCGCCCAATTATCCGCTCACCAATACCGCTGTCACGGGTAATGTAGGCAGCGCCGCGCCGGGATATTTTTCTGATCCCGGCCCTTTCCCGGATGGGGTGATTTTCCGCAATGATATTATGCGCACAGACACTCAATTTGGTCTGTTCGGTGAAGCGACCTATGATTTTACAGATCAGTTTGCTTTAACGATCGGCGCACGATGGTATGATATTGAAGTTGATCTTGAAGGCTCTGCTAATTCCTCTTTCTACAATCTAGGATCAGCCACAGATGCCCAAAGAGCTGGCACGAATATTTCAGCCCAGTTTGCACCGGACAATACCGTCGGTGCCCCCGACAAAGCCGCCACAGATGGCGTCATCTTCAAGGTCACAGGCAATTGGACGCCGACCGAGGACATGCTCTTCTATGCTACATATTCTGAAGGTTTCCGGCCCGGCCTGTTAAACCGCCCCGGCGGCAATAGTACAGCCGATGGCAGCTATACTGTGCCCTATGCGGTGGATACTGATGATGTGCAAAATTATGAACTCGGCTGGAAGACGGAATTATTTGACAATTCCCTGCGCTTTAACGGCTCGGCCTTTTTCGTCCAAATTGAAGGCTTGCAGACGACGATTTTTGATCCGGCGATTACCAATCTCTTTTTCTCTGACAATGCTGCCAATGCAGAGATTATGGGCATAGAGGGTGATTTCACCTGGGCCCCTTATGCGGTAGACGGTCTGACCGTCGCCGGGGCTTTCTCTTTCTTGGATACGGAAATTACCGATGTTCTGACCCCCACTGATGATGTG
>JARFRJ010000408.1 GCA_029287305.1 Hyphomonas sp.
TAATCGACAATGCAGACGCGTATACGCAACCTCGCCAGTATCTTCATCTTCAAGTTTCAGCAAACAGCATTTTGCGCAGCCATCACAGAGCGCTTCCCATTCCTCAGCACTCATCTCGTGCAGAGATTTTGTCTGCCAAAAGAAATTATCCATAAGACCTCATCTATGTTTTTGGATCGGCATAGTTATAAACCTTCAAGGTTTGTAAACTCTATTCAAGCGCCTCAAAATCCACAGCCGCCATCTCGCTGTCAAACATATCCTGAATTTGCTCCAGCGCATCGCGCATATCTTGCGCCCGACCTGACTGCACAAAAGCACGCGCATAAAGCTGCGCCAAATGTGCCAATAAATCGCCCACTTCATCAAGGCCCGTGAAATATTGCGGATCCAGCAAAATTCGAGGTCCAACCTCATCATCAGGAAAAGCAACCAGGAAAGGTTGCGGAAGGCTATCATCGCGCATGGGTTAAATGCCGCCCTCAGCCTGGCTTAAACGCGCCGTAATACGCTCAATATGTTCCGCCGCACTGAGCAAGGCAAGCGCCGCCTCAGAGGCTTCAGCATCCGGATCAGGCTTCAAGCGATCCATTTCATCCAGCAGCGCCAAAGCGGTCACTAATAAGAGGCGTGTTTCCCCAATATCTCCGACCGCACGGGAAATATGGCGCACGCGTTGATCAAGCTTCTGCCCAAGCTCAAGCAGCCTGTCTTCATGGCCCGGGGCACAGGCAATAGAATAGGCCTTGCCCTGAACGGTCACTTCTGCGCTAGACATCTCCTAGACCCCCTGACTTTCCAGCGCCGCATGAACTTCGGCTATGGCCGAACCGAGCATATGCGAGGCTTCATCCGCAAGTTTTTGCAATTCATTTTCGCGGTACAGAGCCGCGTCCAGCTGATCGGCCAAATCTGCGCGGTCCTTTATGAGATTATCAATCTCCTTACGTGCCAATTGCGCCTGACCGATCTGATCGGAGACCACATCCAATTGCTCTTCCAGCCGGGTCAGGGCGGTCGATAATCTGCGCTTGGCTTCATCCATTGCGGTCATCGCGATTACACTCTTTTTGAAGAATCTGGCTCTTTGACTTGACGAAAGGACAGAGCTTGTTAAGGCCCATCATGATTATGATTACAAAATATAAAGGTTATGTGCAATGCCCGTTATGACGCAAAACAAGCTGCAAAATATGGCCAATGCAATTCGTGCCCTCAGCATGGATGCGGTGGAAAAAGCAAAATCCGGCCATCCGGGCATGCCGATGGGCATGGCTGATGTCGCCAGTGTCCTGTTCACCGAGATTTTAAAGTATGACGCTGCGCATCCAGACTGGTTTGACAGAGATCGGTTTATCCTCTCCGCCGGGCATGGGTCCATGCTGATTTATGCGCTGACCTACCTCACCGGCTATCCTGGCATGGATATTGAACAGATCAAAAATTTCCGACAATTAGGCTATAAAACTGCTGGGCACCCTGAATATGGCCATGCCCCCGGCGTTGAAACGACAACTGGCCCTTTAGGACAAGGCTTGTCTAATGCGGTTGGATTTGCCCTTGCAGAAGCGCATTTACAGGCAAAATTTGGCGCTGATCTGGTTGATCATTATACCTATGTGATCGCTGGAGATGGCTGCCTGATGGAAGGGATAAGTCAGGAGGCCATTGGCCTTGCCGGACATTTGAAGCTCGGCAAGCTAATTGTCTTATGGGATGATAATGATATTACGATTGATGGCGCGGTCTCATTGTCAGACTCCACCGATCAACTGAAACGCTTTGAAGCCTCTGGCTGGGATGTCCGGCGCATTGATGGCCATGATTATCAGGCCATCCGTGACGCGATAGCGGCGAGCCAAGCCTCGCAAAAACCCAGCCTCATCGCCTGCAAGACAATTATTGCCAAAGGCGCGCCCACCAAACAAGGCACATCGGCCAGTCATGGTGCACCGCTTGGCGAAGCAGAGATCAGCGGCGCACGCGCCGCCCTCAATTGGCCACACCCCCCCTTTCATATCCCGGAAGATATTCTGGGCCATTGGCGAGAGGCAGGCCGGGCCGGACACGCTGGGCATGAGGCTTGGCAAGCCCGGCTTGAGGCCACATCTCAATCGCATAAAGACGCCTTTGAAGCGATGATGCGCACAGATATAAGCGATCTTGCAGGGGCGATCCTAGAACATAAAAAAGCGCTTATAGCAGACCCGAAAAAAGTAGCGACCCGCAAAGCCTCTGAAATGGCGTTGACGGTGATCAATCAGGCCCTGCCCTATACGCTCGGCGGATCAGCCGATCTGACGGGCTCAAACAATACCAAAACCGGCAATATAACACCGCTGACAGCACAAACACCTGATGGGCGTTATATCTATTATGGCATTCGAGAGCATGGCATGGCGGCAGCGATGAATGGCATGGCCTTGCATGGCGGGATTATTCCCTATGGCGGCACTTTTATGGTGTTTACCGATTATTGCCGCCCTGCCATTCGCTTGGCCGCGCTGATGGGTATACGCAGCATTTTCGTGATGACACATGATTCCATCGGTCTTGGGGAAGATGGCCCAACCCATCAACCTGTTGAGCATCTGGCCAGCCTGCGCGCGATCCCTAATCTTAATGTCTATCGCCCAGCCGATGCGGTTGAAACGGCTGAATGCTGGCAATTGGCCCTAGAATCGGAACAAACACCGAGTATTATTGCGCTTTCCCGTCAGGGGCTGACACAGCAACGCCTGATCGATAGTCCGGAAAATTTATGCCGTCGCGGCGCTTATATTTTGCGGGAGGATACAGCCGCAGACCTCACCCTGATCGCCACTGGCTCTGAGATCGAACTGGCCTGTCAATCCGCAGAAGCGCTGGCCGAAAAAGGCGTGCATGCCCGCATTGTCTCCATGCCCTGTCTGGAGACGTTCATGCTCCAGGACGCCAGCTATAGATCAGAAATTCTAGGAGACCTGCCGCGCATTGGGATAGAAGCTGGTATTGAGCAAGG
>JARFRJ010000439.1 GCA_029287305.1 Hyphomonas sp.
GTGCGAGATAGACACACCGTGGGTGGCACGAAGCCCACCAAAGTTCCATCTTTTCATCGCGCCGGCAAACCCTTTGCCGAGACTGATCCCGGCGACATCTACTTTTTGTCCCGGCACAAAGTGATCGGCGAGAATTTCGGCCCCGACCTCAGGCAAATCGTTTTTAACCCGAAATTCAACAAGTTTCGATTTCGGTGAGACCCCGGCTTTGGCAAATTGACCGCGCTGCGGCTTAGCCACACGCTTGGCCTTGCGGCTACCCGCCCCCAGAATAATCGCCTTATAGCCATCATTACGTGTGACCGAATGGGTTTTCTTTTCACGCCCGCGCGTCACCGTCACATCACGATCTTCCTCTGTGCGCAGTCCGACGACTTGGCAGCCTTCCAGAGACAGCACAGTGACAGGCAAATGCTGACCGGCTTCATTAAACACGCGCGTCATGCCCAGTTTACGGGCAATCACGCCAGAACGATCTGCAGACAAGGCCATTAGCGGGCTCCTTCCAACTTGATCTCAACAGACACGCCCGCAGACAGGTCGAGCTTCATTAGCGCATCCACGGTTTGCGGTGTCGGATCGACAATATCCAGCATGCGTTTATGCGTACGAATCTCAAACTGTTCACGCGATTTCTTATTCACATGTGGCGAGCGGTTGACCGTGAATTTTTCAATGCGTGTGGGCAGCGGGATCGGCCCGCGCACTTCGGCACCTGTCCGCTTGGCGGTGGAAACGATCTCCCGCGCAGACATATCCAATGCGCGATGGTCAAACGCCTTAAGTCTTATTCTGATATTTTGCCTGTCCATAACACGTCTAGTCCAAATAAAACGCAGAGGCCCACATAGCTTCAAGCAGGGCTGCGAATAGGTTTCAGTTTTATATTTCGGAATATGCGTTTGTTCTTCAACACGGCCATATTATCAATTGGCGAGCGTTTAAGGCACGTGGCGCATAAGGTCAAGCCAAAAGACGCAAGTTTTTCAACTGATAAACTGACAGCGCACGCCCTGACCCTTTCTCTTTTGCATTATTGGCACAAAAGCGCTTAACTGTGCAAATGATGACGCAAACGCATCTTTTGATCGCTGCGGCCATTTTCGCGCACCCGCAAGCGAACAGGCGCACCCTGGCCGCGCTCGGCGGCGCTTTGGCACCCGATCTGGCCATCTATATCCTCTTCCTGTTCGCCCTTGTGACGGGCATACCGCAAGCTATGCTATGGCAGGAGGTGTACTGGTCCGAGCCTTGGCAGACTTATAATGCCATCGGAAACTCTGTATTCCTCTATCTCACCCTTCTTCTTAGCGCGCTATTAATGTCCGCCGGACAGATCAAAGCGCAGACCGCCCGGCTCTGGCAAATTTTCGCGCTGGCCGCCCTCATCCATCTTGCCGCCGATTTCCCGCTCCATCATGATGACGCCCATCAGCATTTATGGCCGCTCAGCCAGTGGCGATTTTTTGCGCCGATCTCCTATTGGGACCCGGCCTATTATGGCCGTTGGGTCGGCAGTTTTGAAATCGCGCTATCGCTCGGCCTGATTTTCCTGCTGATCCGGCGGTTTAGGGGGGCGAGGAGGGATAAAACCAACACATTATAAGGCCCAGAGGTGGCCCAAACTATCAGGCCCCAGCATTTAGCATCTCAATCTCAAATGCGTTCAGAGGAGAAAAGGTCAGGCTTGATCTGGCGCACGAGGGCTATAAGAGTAGAGCTTGGAGGTCCTTTACGGGCATTGAGACCGCCCTGTTTCACCTCGCGCAGATATGACCGCCCTTAATATGGAGATTGGCTCCTAGAACTTGTCGACGCCGGGCCGCGTTAACCCGGTAACATAGCCATTCGCGTCATGGCTATAGCGCATCGGTGACGCGCACCTGATTGCCGGTGAGGTATTCAGTCGTGGTCGTCGCCGTGGGCATCCTTAAAAATCAAATCATTTCAAACAGTTTCATTGGTCAGATTTTTACTATCGCGAGAGAGAAACACTAATACTAGTTTCAGCATAATAATCGCATACCAGCATAAATTAAGCAGACCTAAGTTAAAAACATTATAGCCGCCGGATAAATTCCAGAGAGTCATCACTAAAAGCGAGTGAGGCAAAAAAATAAATAGTTCAGCTTTTCGACGATAATACAGATTCTTCTTGCGCGTAAAATAAACTATGAGGAGTGAGATTGGTAAATACAGGCAAATATAATAATAAAATAAAATTATCGCCAAGATAAAAACAAGTGCTATTTGCAAGTGGCCAATATCTATGCCTGCATGGTAAGCGTTGGTGAACAAAACAACAGCACTAATTGTTAAACACTCAAAAAGTATCATTCGATAAAGTGGGAACATTGTTCGTTATCCAGTAAATCCTTTTATATTAACAACTCACCTGCTTTATTCTGGTTCCAGTGCAAATAACCTTCTCGTTACTACGAATAGCAGACGTTAAGGCACCGCCGATAGCAACTCTCTGTGTTCCTGAATAATTATTCTTGCTCTCGGCGATTAGCTTGGCATTGAAAATATCCTAAATTGGAATGAAGGAGCCATCATTTGTAGCGATTAATAGGGACTCGTAACCTTGTGGGCTTAATGGAATTTCAATCCGCCAGTAAGATGTATCAAGAAAGATGCTATCCCCTTCCGATGAAAACACCATCTCATCGCCTAAAGCCTCAACTATGTCCATAATGATGTGACGTACACGCAGGGAATAAAACGTGTCTTCCTCAATATAGACTTTTTCATGGTAAGCATTCTTCATAAAGTAAAAATTCGATATGGTTAGCCGCGAATAATCCGTTAATAAGTGAAATTGGTATGGGTCAAGCTCAAAACCTTTGAGAATGAAGGGTTCTGCAAATTCAATCTCTTTGAGGCGTCCTTTTAGGTAATCCATATGACTTTTTCCCATTTATTAAGGCCCTATAGGATTGTGTGTATACGCACGGCTATCAGGTCTACCCGTATAGATACTAATTGCCTGTCCAGAAAAATTATACACTACGAAACATCCATTCGGGTATAAATTTGCAAACTTACCGCCCGGCTTGGCTGAACCAGTCCCTGGTGATTATACTATAACTCCATTATATATTCGATTGGGCATAACAAAACCCTTAGGCGCTAAAGCAATGATACCTCCCTCGTAATCAGCTGGTGTCACCTTCCATTCTTCTGGTTTCACGAAGACAAGTTTTGTTTTTCCATTGCCATCAATTATTGGCTGTCTATTCCCCCTAGCTATTGAGGCCCGCCGTGTGGAAATTGAAGTACTACCTCATAAAACTTGCGTTTATCTAAAGTAAAATAATACAGATCTGACGGCGTTTTTTCCCATTCTGCTTCTATCTGTTCAAGTGTCATATTTTCTAATTGATAATTTAAATAAACTTTAAGGTTACTAATTTCAGAAGCAGAATGATTATCAAAAAAATACTTTAATCCCTCTTCAATTGTAGGATAAGCTTGCATTGGAAATTCCCAATACATGAAAAAGCATAATTCAGAAAAAACCTCGGGAGCTGTCATTTTAATTGTTCCTAG
>JARFRJ010000006.1 GCA_029287305.1 Hyphomonas sp.
TAATCGCCTCGACAGTATTATCACCTTTAGTGGCCTGTCACCGAAAATCATTGAGCGTGTGGTGGAAAAATTTGTCCTGCAATTGGAAGCGCAATTGGCTGACCGCAATGTCACCATCACCCTGTCCGCACAAGCGCGGGCTTGGCTCGCTTCGAAGGGCTTTGATTCTGATTATGGGGCGCGGCCTCTGGCGCGGACAATACAGGAATATGTCAAAAAACCGATGGCGGAAGAATTATTGTTTGGCAAGCTCGCCAAGGGCGGCGCCGTTGAAATAGATGTCGACCCGTCCGACGCGTCCAAGCTTTCCTTTGTCTATATTGAGGAGAAACAGACGAGCCCCAAAAGCAAGGAAGCCGATCAGGCCTCGCAATCAGCCGATAGCTGATCACAGATTGGCTGGCCAGGCTGGGTCACCGCTCCCGGTAGCGAGGACACGCTCTAGCACAATGGAAAACCCTATGGCGTCAGATCGCGCAGACCTGATCAAACAGGCTCAAAAAGTCATGCAGGACGGTCAATTCGATCGGGCGCGCCAAATCGCTGAACAGATCATCAGCCACGATCCGCAGGATCAGGATGGCTTATATCTTCTGGCTGTTGCCGCCCGTTATCAAGGCGCTTTTGACACAGCAAAAAACGCGCTTGACGCCTTAAAACAGGCCGTGCCCGATTATGGCCGCGCCTATCAGGAAGAGGGGCATTTGCTAAAAGGTCTGAACCAGCCGGGCAAGGCCCTAACCGCCTATCGACAGGCCGTGCTCTATAATCCAGCGCTTTTAGCCAGTTGGCGTGCCCGGCAGGATTTATCTCAACAGATGGGATATGCAAACGAAGCCACCGAAGCGCATGCGCACTTACAGCATCTGCAAGCCTTGCCCGCAGAGCTTTTGGCTGTCCTCAATCATATCCATGAAGGGCGCGTCTTAAGGGCCGAAAAAATCGTCCGCGCCTTTTTGCGCAAAACCCCCCATCATCTTGAAGGTATGCGGCTTCTGGCCGATATCGGGACACGTCTGGGCGTCCATGAAGACGCAGAATTTTTGCTCGCCACAGCGCTTGAGCTGGCCCCGGAAAATATTCAAATCCGCATTGATTATATTCAGGTTTTGCGCAAGCGTCAAAAATTCCACGCCGCATTGGAACAAGCCAGAATGTTGCATATGCAAGATCCGGAAAATCCGGTCTTTCTCTCCCTCTATGCGATTGAAAATCTGCAAGCCGGACAAGGGCAGACCGCTCTTTCCCTTTTTGATAAAGTCCTGCAAAAACTTCCCAATGATCCGGCGACCTTGACCTCCTATGGACATGCTTTGAAAACCTATGGCGATACGCCGGGCGCCATTGCCTCCTATCAAAACGCGATAAAGGCCGCGCCCTTACATGGCGATGCCTGGTATGGCTTGGCCAATCTAAAAACCTATACGTTCACACAGGCAGATATCCACGCCATGCAATCGGCTTTGAAAACAGTCGATCTGAGCTTTATGGCCCGTATCTATATTGCCTTCGCGCTTGGCAAAGCCCTCGAAGATGGTGGCCGCTATGCGCAAGCGTTTGAGCATTACCAAACGGGCAATCATCTCAAGCGCCGGCAAACCCGATATACGACAGAGCAGATGCAGGATGAATTTGCCGCGCAGGCACGTACATGCACACCGGCCCTCTTTGAAGCCTTCTCTGGCGCAGGCTGCCCCGCCCCGGACCCGATCTTCATCGTCGGCCTGCCGCGGGCAGGCTCAACCCTGATTGAACAAATTCTTGCCTCACACAGCCAGGTCGACGGGACGCTTGAATTGCCCAATATTCTTGCGCTGGCGCATCAATTGCGCGGACGCAAACAGTTTACCGATCGTGATCATTATCCCCGCATATTAGAGGCATTATCCCCTGAAAAACTGCAAAGTCTCGGCGAACAATATATTGCCGAGACTAAAATCCACCGCAAGGGCGCGCCCTTTTTTACCGATAAAATGCCGAATAATTTCCGCCATTTGGGTCTTATCCATCTGATTCTGCCGAATGCAAAAATTATAGATGCCCGTCGTAACCCAATGGATTGCTGCTGGTCGGGCTTTAAACAGCTTTTCGCCGAAGGTCAGGAATTCACCTATGACCTTGATGATATCGGCCAATACTATAAGGGCTATGTTGATCTGATGCAGCATTGGCAAGAGGTTTTGCCAAAGGGGCGGATATTACGGGTTCAACATGAGGATGTCTTAGATGATATAGATCATCAGGTGCATCGCATTCTGGAATATTGCGGCCTTGACTTTGAGCCCGCCTGTCTCCAGTTTCATAAGACAGAGCGAGCCGTGCGCACTGCCAGTTCTCAACAAGTGCGCCAGCCCATTAATCGCGCCGGCCAAGGCCAGTGGAAACCCTATGAGCCATATTTACAGCCCCTGAAATTGGCTGTTGGCAATCTGGTTTAAAACGGGATATGATTTTTTCATGAGCAGCCAAAGATCAGAAGATGCGCTCATTGCTTTGCGACAAATTCAACGCAAGACTGAGCAAGCGTCCAAACGCCTGGCCCTGACCGCCGGGCTGACCCCATCGCAATTGCTGGTCATGCAAATTCTGGGTGAGAAGGGGGAAACCTCTGCCGGGGATATATCAAGGCTGACCCAGCTCAAACATGCAACCATTACAAGCCTTGTCGATAAATTGGTTGCGCGGGGCCTGTTAACGCGGCGGCGCCATCATAAGGATCGCCGAAGGGTGTGGCTTGAGCTTCTTCCGGAAGGTAAAGCGGTTATTTCCTCTGCCCCTGATTTATTGCAGGATACATTCCGGAAACGGTTTGAAGCTTTACCCGACTGGCACAGCGCTATGCTTGTTTCGGCCTTGGAAAAAGTGGCTTCTTTGCTCGATGCTGAGAATATGGACGCAGCGCCCATTCTGGATATTGGGGCTTTGGATGAAAAACCGGATTAAACGTGATCTGGTCCATAAAGCCCGCCCCTGTTCAATCCGATTGGTTTGAACAGGGACTAGGGCTTAGAAAGTTTCAGTCTATTGCTTTTAGGGTCCATTTTAGCTCGGACATGCTCTAGATTTTCAATCTCTATTGATATTCGGCCGTTACGGTGAAGGTGCCGACATAGGTGCCAACCGGCTGGTTCGCCCCAACATACAGCGTGGCGCCGACATGCATATGGCTGATACCGGTCTCATCAAAGGTTGCGCCGCCGCCCCAATAGTCATTCGTGGAGCTTCCGCCGCCAATAAAACTGTCGACGAGCATGCTGTTGCCTGCGCCATCTGAGACGGTGATGGAGCCTGGATTTGAGAGGGTAAAAGATGCGAAAGGCTCGCCGGTGACCTTAAAATTGCCCCGGCCGCCGGACGCAAAACAGGTCAGTTCAGCGCCGCAGACAGAAATATAGGGATCATTTCTTAGCACTTTTACCGTGTCGGCAGCGGTCAAACTGGGAGCGATGACCCCAAAGTCGAGG
>JARFRJ010000031.1 GCA_029287305.1 Hyphomonas sp.
TGGTCTGAAAGATTGCCGACCCGCGATGTCAGCCTTGCCAATCCAGCCCGTTTTGATCCCAATCTAGACCGTATTGTGCGCAAGGATGAGTTTTCTGAAATTGTCCAATTATTAGCTCAAAATCACACCAATCCAGAAACAGGCCAAATTATTGTCGTCAGTCTTCAAGCTCCAGACGATAAGCCAAAGCCCAAATCCAAACCTATACGACCTGACCCTCTTACCGACGTGCCCAAACGGGCGCAAAAACCCTAGCGAGCGCTCTTAGAGCTTGTGCGAATAGTCATCAGCGGCTTGGCAGTGGTCCTGTCTGAAGGCTTGGGGTAATAGTATCGCCTACATCTGATTGACCCCTTTTGGTAGACCCACACTATCTGCATTAACCTTCGCGATCGCGCCATTGGCTGCATAAAAAACCATCCCTCGCGCTTTATACAATTGGACTCTTGGCAGACTTCGCCTATATCTGGCCCTATATTCAGGTGCATATAGCGGAGGACAATTATGAATTTAGAGTTTACCCCAGAAGAGATGGATTTTCGTAAGGAAGTACGCGCCTTTATTCACGATAATTATCCTGTCACGGACAGGAAAAAAAGCTTTGATGATCTTACCAAGGAAGAGTTTCTGGCCTGGCATAAGATTTTGCATAAACAGGGCTGGGTCGCCCCAGCTTGGCCTGAACAATATGGGGGAACCGGCTGGACACCGACCCAGCGCTATATCTGGTCTGAGGAAAATGCCCGCGCCGATGCGATCATGCCTTTGCCTTTTGGCCTCGCCATGGTTGGACCGGTGATTTACACATTCGGATCACAGGACCAAAAAGACAGATTTCTGCCCAAAATACTCTCTGGTGAAGAGTGGTGGTGTCAGGGCTATTCCGAACCCGGTGCCGGATCGGATCTTGCCAGTCTGAAAACCACCGCTGTGCGCGATGGAGATCATTACATTCTCAATGGTCAAAAAACCTGGACAACACTGGCCCAGCATGCCGATTGGGGCTTCTTCCTCTGCCGCACAGACCCGAACGCAAAAAAACCACAGGAAGGCATCAGCTTTATCCTTGTAGATATGAAGACGCCCGGCATTGAAGTGCGCCCGATCATCACCATTGATGGCGGTCATGAAGTGAATGAAACTTGGTTGACCGATGTCCGTGTCCCGGTTGAAAACCTTGTCGGCACTGAAAATCAGGGCTGGACCTATGCCAAATTCCTACTTGCGCATGAGCGCTCCGGCATTGCCGGCGTGGCTCGCTCCAAACGCGGCGTGGAACGCATTCGCCAAATGGCGACCCAAGAGCGCTATAATGGTGACACTTTAATGTCGGATCCGGATTTTGTGCGAAAGCTGACGCAATTGGAGATTGATCTGACAGCGCTTGAATTTACCGAATTGCGCACGCTGGCCGGGGAAGCTCAGGGCAAAGGTCCAGGACCTGAAAGCTCTGTCCTGAAAATCAAAGGCACTGAAATCCAGCAGCGCATTACAGAACTGGTTATGGAAGCTTCCGGCATTTATGCCGCGCCCTATTATCGTGGCTTTCCTGAAGGGGCGGGCAATGAGTTTAATATCGGGCCCGATTATGCCACGCATAGCGCGCCGACCTATTTCAATATGCGCAAAACATCGATTTATGGCGGCTCAAATGAAATTCAGAGAAACATTATTTCAAAAATGATTTTAGGTCTTTAGGATTGCAAGGCTTCAAGCCTATTGAAAAGAGGGCGGGCCTGATCGCCCGTCCGCTTTTCTAGGGGGCGCTAGGTTTTTCATATGTTTACTCGGAGATGCTCTAGCCTGCGCTCTCAATTCAAATTATGATAAGGGCTGGCCTTAGGCTATAAACAGCGCGTCCAAAGCATAAACAGCGAAACCATCTATATAAGTTTTGCTTTACAAAAAATTGACTTACTCAAGTCTCAGGAGGGATTTTCCATGGATTTTAATTTCACCGAAGAACAAGGCATGATCCGGGACAGTCTGGCCCGCCTTATTCGTGAAAAATATGCGTTTGATACACGCCAAAAATCGATCAAGACAGAGGCGGGATGGCAGCCGGAAATTTGGGCGCAATTTGCCGAACTTGGTTTGCTGATGGCTCCTTTTAGCGAGGAAGATGGTGGGCTTGGCGGCGGACCCATCGATTCTATGATTGTCATGGAAGAGTTTGGCAAGGGGCTGGTGGTTGAGCCCTTCCTGCCCAGCGTCATTTGCGGCGGCGGATTTCTGAAACATGCCGGAACTGCCGCGCAAAAGGAAAATCACTTAATGGGTATAATGGGCGGCGAGCAGATTTTTGCCTTTGCCTATGCCGAACCGCGTGGACGCTATAATCTTGCACATTTGGAGACACGCGCGCGTGCTGAAGGTGGGGACTATATCCTGAACGGGCATAAAGCGGTCGTCATTGGCGCGCCTTGGGCGACCCATTATATCGTCACCGCGCGTACAGCCGGCGATGTCAGCGAACAAGACGGTATTTCCGTCTTTATTGTCGAGCAGACGGCTGAAGGCGTCACCCGGCGCGACTATCCAACCGTCGATGGCCGGCGGGCCTCTGAGGTTTACTTTGAAAATGTCCGCGTCAGCGCAGAGGCGGTGATTGGTGAGATTGATCATGGCCTGCCTCTGATTGAACGTGTCAGCGATGAAGCCGCCGCAGCGCTTTGCGCAGAAGCCTGCGGGGCGATGGGGGTGGCACAGGCCATGACGGTAGAGTATACACGTCAGCGCAAACAATTTGGCACCCCGATCGGTAAATTTCAGGTCTTGCAGCACCGTATGGTAGACATGTTTATAGAGCATCAGCAGGCCATATCTATGGTCTATATGGCGACGCTCAAACTCGGCGAAGACACAAAGACACGGCAAAAAGCAGTCTCAGCGGCGAAAGTAAAAATCGGTCAGGCCGCACGCTATGTCGGCCAGGATGCAATCCAGATACATGGCGGCATGGGTATGACCGAGGAATTGGCGGTAGGGCATTATTTCAAACGCCTGACCATGATCAATACTGAATTTGGCAATATTGACCATCATCTCAAACGGTTCACAGCTCTGTCTGAAACCGATATGCCGCTCGCAGCCGAATAAGCTAAAGGCCCGGCGCTCATGGCTATAGACAGGCATTCTAGTCTTACGCCAGAGGCGCCGGAGACACAAAACGCACCTGATCCTGGTGCCCCGCCGCCTTTGAGCGACCGCGACCTTTATATTCTACAAAAAAAGAAATTCAAAAAGAACGGGCCCTCACTCGCCATTGATATTGGGCTTGGGCTAATTTTCTTTTTTGTCGCCAAATGGACAGATTTGACCATAGCGGCCATTTTCGGGGCCTTTGCGGGCCTGGCTTTGATCATCCTCCAGCGCTTTATCAAATCGGTTGATTTAATTGGCGGACTGGCCCTGTTCGGGATTTTTATCCTGCTCTTATCAGCCGGATATGCGATTATTTTCCAAGATGAGGGGATGATCCAGTTACGCACGACAATTATCGGCGTTCTGGCCGGCACGCTTTATCTTATGGATGGCGTATTTGGCGGAACTTATCTGGGGCAGCGCACGGCTCGCTATGTGTTTATGCCGGATATTGTCCCCTGGCGACTGTCCATCGCTTTTGGCATTTTATCGATGACCATGGCAGTATTAAACTGGGGCGTGGTTCAGCTTGTCTCAAAAGATATCTGGCTTTACTACACCACTTTCGGGGATATTATCGTGGCGGCGCTCCTATTCTATGGCGCTTCTTTATGGATCCGTGTGCCCGGCTATGATGCGCGCCAATCGCCCCTGCCGCACACTCCCTAGAGG
>JARFRJ010000039.1 GCA_029287305.1 Hyphomonas sp.
CCGATCGCCGCGGTGGCGGCCATGGCTAGGACGCCCCAAAAGACAACACGTGCCGCGCCGCGAAACGGCCCGGCTCCCCCGGCATACGCCCCTAGTCCGCCCAATATAGCCAGACCCAAGAGTGTTAAGCCCACAATAGCCAGCGCAATATAGGCGTTTGGGAAAATCAGCACGACCAGAAGAGGCAGCGCCGCACCCGCCATAAAGGTCAGCGCGGAGACAATCGCAGCCTGGACCGGGCGCGCCGTAACCATAGCGGAAATTCCCAATTCATCACGGGCATGAGCTTCCAGCGCATCATGCGCGGTGAGCTGAATGGCGACTTTTTCCGCCAAATCCCGCTCCAGGCCGCGACCAATATAAATCTCTGTCAGCTCTTCCAGTTCAGCTTCCGGCATCTCTTTAAGCTCGCGCGTTTCGCGGGCAATATCAGCCCGCTCGGTATCGCTTTGCGAACTGACCGAGACATATTCCCCCGCCGCCATTGACATCGCCCCCGCAATGAGGGCCGCCAGACCTGCCAATATCAAATCTGATTGTCCAGACCCAGCCGCAGCAATACCGATCAGCAAGCTAGAGGTTGAAAGCAGTCCATCATTCGCGCCCAGCACGGCAGCGCGCAACCAACCAATACGATGAACCAGATGGGCCTCTGAATGTGAAAAATCGCTCAAAATATTATTCCTTTAGAACCGCTCGCCTCTGGCTGACTATTTTATACCGCCTAGAGTGCTCGCATAAGCCCCTCATGTGTGCAATCCACTGAAATAATATATAATAGGCTTTAATTTCCACTCAAGGACGGTAAGCGTGGCAGCTTTGACAGGCGGAACAGACCAGGATGCTTCATAAGCTCTTCAGAGCATGTGACGTCAGTAATTTTGCCTCCTTGTATATCCTCAAGCTGGATAGGACGCCCCTCAAGACACGCCTGACGTGCCATTTCAAAGGCATTAAAAGGCGCATCCATAATAGGAACACCATTGATAAAGCTGACATCAGCTCTGTCGCCCTCCCAGGTCAATCCACATTTATCCTCTGCGAAAAGTAGCAACCTGTCTGATGTACCGTCTATTGCAAAGCCAGTTTTGCAATTCTCACGAATTATAGCTCTCAAAACAGTCATGGGGGTTAAATAATAGGGGACAGGCGGATCAGTTTGAATAAGTGGCATTATAAGCAGACCATCCTGATTGAGCCCTGTTAAAAACGCTGAGATATCATCTCTTTCCAGACCTTTCAAAAACAAATCATAGGCCTTTAGGGCTGCATCATCTGCAAGGGCTTTAAAACTGGCCCTTAACTCATCTGCGCCATATCCAGTCTCCACATCTGGCCGATTTAAAAGCCTATTCCAGAGTGTTAAAATATCGCCTTTTTGATTTCTCAAAATACCTATTTCTATCATGAATTGGATGAAATAACCGCAGTCATAGGGTGTACGACCATTTCTGGCCCGCCAATGCGTCACGACAGAATTTGGCCCTAGGGCAAGCATGCATGTATTCAGATTTTTTTCTATCGCAGCATACATATCAACCTCAGATAAAGATACGCGATCTGCGATATAAGACGCGGAACCTTCAGAAATCCAAGCGAGGGATCGGCGGGAGGTTTGTGCGCGTGGATTTTTATTCCATAGATGAAAAGCTTCATGCAAAATAAGTGTTTGGATCATATTCAGAAGCCCCTCCCCCATCTCATTTTCTGCATAGCCGTCAACGCGCACGGCGATGGTTTCATGGCTGACACTTCCCCAAAATCCTTTGCGACTGAGATGCGGGTTAATAGAAAGGATAAGGGTGGGCTTTGACCCAAGCGATTGCCCCAATCTTTCCCCGAACAAGGTCAGAGCCTCTTTGAAATACACTTTAACAGTTTCCGAGAACGTTTCTGAATTGGATACGTCAGCTTCGATAAATTGAAACTTATCGACCACTATTTGGGCTTTTGGTCCGATATAGAAATATCCATAGGCAGATCTGTCGCCATCATAATTGTGCGGACGTCCTCCGTCACTTCGGAAAAATACAAAGTCTTTAGGCAGATTTTCAATGCGAATTTGGAAGGGGTTTCCAGCCGATTCAAATATAGCCGAATGTAAAAGCCAGCCTTCTGCGCCAATGCGTGACACGGACTTATAATAGCCAATACCCATTTTTTCGGTTTGTGTCATCTTCAGGGTAAATTGATCAAATAGAGCGCCGTCCGCGCGTGTGAGCCTTCTTCCATCAAACACCCATCCGGTTTTGACAAATGACCAATCGCGCTGGCGATCTGTCTGATACCCCTCAAAGCCCGTAAATGTAAAATCTTGAACGCGATCGCCTAAATCCCAACGCGCAATCAAGCTATCTTCTGCCAGATTAAGTGTGATAAGGACGCCGCTTGGAGTTTGGGCCTCTGTAACACTTAGCTCAGACGTCTTGGCAGAATATGCGCAAGAAGAAAGAAGCAGGAAAAGTGCCAAAAGGAGAGGACTAATCGAGGTTTTTTTAAGAGACATAAACAAAATATCAGATACCCTTTGTGTCAAAGGCCTCATCGATGACAGCCTTCATCAATAGCGAAAACTTTCAGGAAAATCCGGCCCGCATAAGCGATATTGGGCGTAAACAGGGATAGCCTCGCATATGTGATTCAGGCGCACATCAAGAGCAAACAGACCACTTGAATATCAGATAGATGTATAATTACCATATATTTTCAAATATCCCTTTAGGGGGCATTTTCACAGGGACATCACAATATATATGTTTTGTATTGTCCGCTTGATTGTTCAGGCGCATGAGCCACGCCTCCTTTTCCGCAAGCGATATCCCAACCGCTTGCCTTTTTTCCTCTGGAAAATCCGGCCACACAGGCCATAAGCAGAACAGGATTTCATTCGAACCTAGGGTCTCCTTGATTGGCACGGCCTGTGATCCATAAAGCTGGGCATAGCCTTGATTGAGTAAATATCGATCAATGGCTAAAGCCATAAGACTATACCCATCCAGATTGCCTAAATCGCCCGACTTCTTAGACAATATATAGGCTTGGTAATAGTCCTCTATGGTTATGCCATGCTGGAAAATAAGGGCGACATTATCATAGTCTTTAGCCGATTGCACACAGCCGCGATCCAGAAGGGATTGTGTTTTTTGCCTGCGTTCGCGATCTCTATCGCTAACCTTCTCCCAGTCGATATTATTTTGATCCTCTGTCCGGTCTGACTGATCTTCCACCGCCATTTGCGCAAGTTCGGCAGAGGCTTGCTTGTATGGGTTCCCTGAACATATCAGAGGTTTATTAGAGGATGTAGTGGCTGCTATATCGGCGCAGGCTGAAATTAAAAAGAGAACCAGAAAAGTTGAACTTATGTATACATGCCTCGGACGGATACTATAGAAATACATAGGCAGGCTTTCACATTTGTCTTTAGAATATTACCTTTAATTGTATTAAATACATAACATGATGAAAAGTCCCGTTCAATACACGCAGATATGCTCAGCCTATTAAGGGAGGATGATTTCCGGTTCGCCCATCGCTTTTTTCAAAAGCATCTTTGTGCAAGGCATATTAAGTATAAAGCCTTCACGGAAAATACACTCTGTCTTCAAAGCTATGGCGGTGAGACAGGTATTAGAACCCTGGAGACAGTTGCCTGCCTACACACTTTCCAGGCGTGCGCCTTCGACCACTCGGCCACCTCACCAGTAAAGGGTGTCATATACGCAAGCGAGGCTTTTTTGCAAGCTATCATTGTCAATCTGTTGCGTCTTTCTT
>JARFRJ010000041.1 GCA_029287305.1 Hyphomonas sp.
GATACATACAGGCCCATACAGGCATAAAGTTGGGCATCACTGTTAAATGTACAAAAAATTAGGTCATTGGATAAAATTATTCTGTATACATAAAGCGAATCGTTAAGGTAACTCATGTCCTATTTACGCTATGCTTTATCATTTATCGGGCTCACCCTGTCCTGTATAGCTTTGACGAGCTGGTTTCAGCTCAGCACAGCCTCCGCCGATATCCGTAAAATCGAGGCGCTCGGGGATGAGTACCAAACGCGCCTGCTGATCCAGTCTGACAGAGCGATTGCGCCGGAAACCTTTTCCAGCCTCGGCGCGCCGGGTGTTGAGGCCTATACAGTACATCTGGTGATGGAGACCCCCATTGCGGCTGATATAAGTGTCAAACGCGCCCGCGAAAGCGGCGTGAACCAGATAACTTATCAGACCGGGCGGATAAAACTCATCCTTGATCGACCCATGTATATTGCCGGCATTCGGCAAGTGCCGCCTGAGGGGGAAGGAAAACCCCATCTCTTGGCGCTGGAATTGGTCGCTATTTCTGCAGCGCGATTTGAACAGGCAGCAGACGCTGACAGAGCCCGGCTTCAAACCATTGCTGCACGAACCCGCTATGCCACCCTCCAAGAATCGCGCGGGGCAACTCCAACCCCAATAATGACGCCCGTGATCGGGGCACCCAGCCCGCGTGAGAGCGTTCCTGCTCGGCCAAATATTGCTGCCCCCACAGGCAAAGCTGAGGGGCGACATGTCATCGTTATAGACCCCGGACATGGCGGTAAAGACCCCGGCGCCAGTCATCATGGGGTAATTGAGCGCACGATTGTTCTACAATCGGCGAAGCGTCTAAAAGCCATATTGGAACGACAGACAAATTTTGATGTGCGTCTAACCCGGTCTGATGATCGTTTCATTGAACTGCATGACCGCGTGACGCTGGCTCGAAATTGGGGCGCGGATCTGTTTATCTCTATTCATGCCGATGCGGCGGGGCGCTCCAGTGTTATGGGCGCGGCAGTCTATACACTATCGGCAAAAGGCGAGCGGCGAATTGACAATACAGCACGTCGTCAGGATTGGCAGTTGCCGATTGAAACGGGTGAAGAGCCAACCGAAGTTGTCGCTATTTTAGAAGACTTTCTGAAACGCGAGACCAAGTCAAACTCTGAAAAATTTGCCAGCCTTCTCATCCCGGAACTTGGCAAGTTTGGCCCCGTCTTGAGTGAACAAAAACGCGGCGGCAACTTCTTTGTTTTACTGGCGCCGGATGTGCCGGCTGTCTTACTGGAAATGGGATTTTTGACCAATCAGAAAGATGCCCGTCGTCTCAGCTCTGGTTCCGGACAGCAAAAAGCTATGCAAGCGGTCGCCAATGCGATTGAAGCCTATTTTTGGCGCCAAGAGCTTTTATTGTCTCAAAACTGAATTTGACTTATTATCTGGCCTTAATCGCTTATAGGGCCTTAATCACGCACTGGCCTCAATGGTCATATTTTGCTGAATTATCCGCGCAATTGACTTTGAATATTTGCTGAAAGCTAAAGAGAAACTGAATGGGCAAGATCGCAAAAACCCTTTTCACCTGGAAAAATCTTTATCGTCTGATCAGTGTCGGCTTTATTCTGGCCGTGATCGCAGCGCTGGCACTCTTC
>JARFRJ010000178.1 GCA_029287305.1 Hyphomonas sp.
CCCCCCCCCCCCCCCCCCCCCCCCCCCCCCCCCCCCCCCCCCCCTATTAAATGAACCGCCCACCACCGAGATATACACTAGAGTTGGATCGTCGGCAGCGTCAGATGTGTATAAGAGACAGGTCTATATAAGCCGTTGCAATTTGAGTTAGATCAGGTGCAAAACCAGCCGCAAAGCAGGCCTCGTCAAATGCATCAGGTGTGGTCAGCTCGCCTGAAAACCGCCATAAGCCGTCAAGCGCAGCCTGCATCTTCTCATGACTGTCAGCGCTCCCCCCGCCCAGACGCGTAATCAGGTCTGTCGAGCGGGTCCGGTGATAGCGCACCTCTTTGATCGATTTAGCTGCAACATCGCGTATTGCGGTTTCATTCGAGCCTATCAAAGCGTCGAGGATAAGATAGTGCCAGGCATCAAACAGAAATTGCCGCACAAGCGTATAGGCATAATCCTGATCAGGCTGCTCGACAAGAAGACAATTGGTAAAATCCCGTTCATCCCGCAAATACGTCAACCTGTCAGGCGTGCCGAGCGTTGTATCCCGCGCGCAAGCCAGTTCAAACCAGTTTTTAGTCTGCCCGATCAGATCAAGGCCCGTATTGGCCAAAGCTATATCTTCTTCCAGTGAAGGTGCATGTCCGCACCAAACCGAGATACGTTGACCGAGAATGAGGCAATTATCCCCCATTCGGATCGCATAGGATGCAAGGATATCGTCTGAAACCTGCCTCACATCTTGTCCACTTCTTTGGGCAGTTTAAAGAATGTCGGATGGCGATAGACTTTCGAATTGGCCGGTTCGAATAAAGGCCCGCGATCGGCTGGTGATGTGGCCGTAATATCTGTTGAACGCACAACCCAGATCGACACGCCTTCATTACGGCGCGTATAGACATCCCGGGCATTATTGATCGCCATTTCAGCATCATGCGCATGCAGGCTGCCAACATGGCGATGGGAGACGCCATGTTGACCCCGGATAAACACTTCCCATAAATCAGATTGGGCGGGCATAAATACTCCTAGGCCGCAAAGGTCTGTTGTGCTTTTTCAGCATGTGCCGCTAAGCCTTCACGAAACCAAGCCCCGTCAGCCCAGGCTTTGCGACGTGCTTCCAATCTTTCATGACTGCACGGGCCATTGCCCTTGATCACGTCAAAGAACTCTTCCCAATTACACTCCCCGAAATCATAGGCCTTCTTTTCTTCATTCCAAACGAGCGCTTCATCAGGAATTTTCAAGCCCAGTAAATCGGCTTGCGGTACGGTCTGGTCCACAAATTTCTGGCGCAGCTCATCATTGGTGTTTTGCTTGATCCCCCAAGCCATCGATTGAGCCGAGTGAACCGAGGCATCATCGGGCGGACCGAACATCATCAGGGCCGGCCACCACCAGCGATCAAGCGCATCCTGCGCCATGGCTTTTTGCTCTTCACTGCCCCGACAAAGTGTCAGCATGATGTCATAGCCCTGACGCTGGTGAAAACTCTCCTCTTTACAGACACGCACCATAGCGCGCCCATAAGGACCATAGGAGCAGCGTTGCAGGGGCACTTGGTTCATAATCGCCGCCCCATCGACCAACCAGCCAATTGCGCCAATGTCCGCCCAGCTTAAACTTGGATAAGCAAAGATGGAGGAGTATTTTGCCCGGCCCGACAGCAATTCCTCGGTCAATTCATCGCGTGTTACCCCAAGGGTTTCAGCCGCACAGTAAAGATAGAGGCCATGTCCCGCTTCATCCTGAACTTTAGCCAACAAAATAGCTTTACGGTCCAGTGAGGGCGCCCGCGTAATCCAATTGCCTTCTGGAAGCTGGCCGACAATCTCAGAGTGCGCATGCTGGGAGATTTGACGAATAAGCGTCTTACGATAGCCTTCCGGCATCCAATCCTTGGGTTCGATTTTCTCACCCGCATTGATGCGCTCCTGAAAGCGACGCTCGCGTGGGCCCATCTCATCCAGAGATTTGACCGGCGCGCCTGTAGATTTGATGTTTTGAGCGTACATGAGAGAGCCTCCTGTCTTAATGCTAAAATCTTTATTTTACTCAAAATATAATAAATCGACCGGGCGGTCAATTATAAAATACGACTTGATCTTAAATTCGCTCAAAAATTGTCGCAATCCCCTGTCCAACACCGATACACATGGCGCAAAGAGCATAGCGCCCATCGCTCACATGCAGCTCCTCAATTGCGGTCTGCACAAGACGTGCGCCGCTCATGCCAAGCGGATGGCCAAGGGCAATAGCCCCGCCATTAGGGTTAATATGGGCCCCATCATCGGGCAGACCGAGCTCGCGCAAGGTCGCCAGAGATTGCGAGGCGAACGCTTCATTAATCTCAATCACATCCATATCCGGGAGGGTCAGACCCGCTTTCGCTAAGACAGCTTTTGAGGCCGGTGCTGGCCCGATCCCCATGATTCGCGGCGGCACCCCAATGACCGCGCCGGAAACATAGCGGGCCCGCGGCGTGAGGCCATATCGCGCGGCAGCCT
>JARFRJ010000193.1 GCA_029287305.1 Hyphomonas sp.
AAAGGGGATGTGCAACTGATCTCGCCGCGCAGAATGCCAATTGGCGATAATGCCATGCGCCAAGCGGTCACGCGCGCAGTACGCGCTGCGCAGAAATGCGAACCCTATGATTTACCCTTGGAGGATTATGAGGTCTGGCGGGAAATTACGATGAATTTTCGTCATACTGAGTATTAATTTGACCGTGAAAGGGGCTATAGAATATGCTAGGAGCTAACCCATGTTGAAAAAACTGTTTATCACTGCGATCCTTATGGTCAGCCTTTATACAGGCGCTGGGACAGCCCAGATAGAAGTGGATATTACAGAAGGCACTTATAAACCCTTCCCGATTGCAATACCGGATTTGAATGCCCAGCCAGGCGCAGAAGCCTATGCGCTCGAAATATCCGAGATTATTCGTAATAATCTTGTCTCCACCGGCCTCTTCGCACTTGTTGATCCGGCTGCCTTTATCCAGAAAGATCTGGATATACGCTTCCAGCCGCGCTTTGCCGACTGGCAGATGATCAATGCCGATGCGCTGGTTGTTGGCGAAGTGGGAATTACCCCGGACGGACGATTGAGTGTTGCGCTTAAGCTCTGGGATATAAATGGCAAGACTGAGTTCAAATTCCGCATAAAAGAAAGCGAGACCGGAGAATGGATCGACGACGCGCCTGGCGCTGCTTTTGTGCTCGCAATTGATAAAATCAGGCGACTGGCTCACAAATCTGCTGACACAATTTATTCCCGTCTCACCGGCGCAAGCGGCGTGTTTGACAGCCGCATTGTCTATATTGCTGAGACAGGGCCTAAAATCGCCCGGGTCAAACGTCTGGCTATTATGGATTCTGATGGGGCGAATCAGCAATTCCTGACCTCTGGGCGCAACCAGATGCTGACACCGCGATTTTCAACATCGGACCAGGAAATCACCTATATGTCTTTCGAGGACAGGCGTCCGCGCGTCTATATATTCGACCTGCAAACCGGACGGCAGGAAGCTTTGGGCGATTTTCAGGGCATGACTTTTGCGCCGCGCTTTTCACCCGATGGAGATTCCATTACGTTCAGCCAAGCCGAAAATGGCAATACAGACCTATATGTGATGAATTTACGCACACGTGAGATACGCCGTCTCACCGAACATCCTGCAATTGATACCTCCCCGTCCATGTCGGCAGACGGCACCCAAATTGCCTTTACCTCGGACAGGGGCGGATCACCGCAAATCTATATTATGAATACAGATGGTTCTCCACTAACCTGTCCTTCAGGCGGAAGTGATATTGCCTGCCGAATCACCTTTGGGGAAGGCATATATTCGACACCAGTCTGGTCTCCGCGCGGGGATTTGATCGCTTTTACCAAGCAATTGCGCCGACGCTTTCACATTGGTGTTATCGGCACAGATGGACGCGGGGAAAGGCTATTATCAGAGGCTTATCTAGATGAAGGCCCAGCCTGGTCGCCGAATGGACGTGTGATCACTTTCTTTCGGGAAAACCGCCCAGGATCAGGACCTCGGCTCTATTCTGTTGATCTGACAGGCCGAAATTTACGTGAAATTGAGACCACGACCGACGCCTCTGATCCGGCCTGGTCACCGCTTTTAGAGTAGTCTTCAGAGTAATTTTACACAGCTTTCGATTACAGGCTGTTTAATTTGAGTATTTGTACTTATGTTTTATAAACACTATGGTGAATATAAGAGTTTAAATTTGTATCATTGAGACGATAGGAGTTCTTTAGGGATGAGACATAATTTTAAAGTAACCATGCTGGCAGGTCTCCTGATTGGGATAGGCGCATGTGCAGCGACCCCGGAACCACAAGAAACGCCCCCGCCGATTATTGTGGAATCGCAAGCAGAGCCTGAAATTGTTCGCCCACCTGTCCAGCCAGCACCTGTCATTCAGCAGCCTGTCGGACCCACACCTGGATCAATCGCAGATTTCCGCGAAAATGTTGGGGAACGTGTCTTTTTCGATCTGAACCAGTGGCGTCTTGATCTGGTCGATCAATCGATTTTGCAACGTCAGGCGGCTTGGCTGCAATCCTATCCGCAAACCCGTATTCTCGTTGCTGGCAATTGTGATGAACGCGGCACGCGTGAATATAACCTCGCACTGGGCGAACGGCGGGCAAATATCGTCAAGGAATATCTGGTTGATATTGGCATTGATCCCTCCCGCATAGAAACCGTCTCTTATGGCAAGGAACGCCCGATTGACGGACGCTCGAATGAAGCAGGCTGGCAAATGAACCGCAATGGCTTTACGCAAATCATTTATGGAGCACCGCGCGGCTAAGCATTAGAGGCTTTCTGTTTTAAATAAGGCTTGGCCCCAACACGGGTGCTTCGCCTTATTTTGCCCTTATTGTTAGGGCATTTTATTGCATCTATATTGAAAATTCGATGCAAGTAAGATTGGAAAAGCTGGATATTTTAAGCGCATATAGCGACTTATACTCTGGCTGTGAGTTCAAAGACTAAAAGGCAAGAAACCCATTTCTGACGCCATGATGAAACATATTCTTTTTCTCTGGACCGCTTGCCTCTTCGCTAGCGGGGTTCTCGCACTGCCATCAGAGGCGCAATCGCGCCTGTCGCGCAGTGAGATGACCACGGAAATTCTGACACTCAAGGAAAGCGTCGATCGCCTTCTGGACAGTAATTCACAATTGCAACTTCAAAATGCAGATCTGGCATTGCAATTGCGCGATATGGAGGCACTCAATGCCGAATTGACCGGGCGTATCGAAACCCTGCAATTTCAGCAGGGTCAAAGCCGGCAGGAGGCCATGGAGCATATAGAGGAACATGCCGATATTGGTCGGGCCTTGAATGATTTAGGCGCAAAGATTGACGCGCTGGAAGCACAGAATTTGCGTACTGTGCAAATGCTCGCGCTTCTGACCGGCACTCTGCCAGATGATATTCCCGCCCTTCCTGACACTGGTCCTGACACTGGCACTGGCCCTGATAATGCATCCGGCCAATCCCCGCTTCCAGATGACGGCGCGGCCCCACCAGACGCAACCGAGCCCGCCCAAGACCGGAGCGCAGTGCCTGTTGAAGATGCAGATGCCCTATTTGCAGATGCCAAATCACGTCTTTTACAATTTGATTATAAAGGTGCAGAGGAACGCTTTACTCTCTTTTTGGAGCAGAATGAGGGACATCCGCAAGCGGGTGAGGCACAATACTGGCTGGCTGAAATGTATTATCAGCAAGGTGAATATGCCCGCAGCGGAGACGCCTATCGCACGGTTATTCTAAATTATCCAGATGATCTGCGCGCTGGCGATGCTTTGGTCAAACTCGGACGATCCTTGCGGCTCCTGGATGATACAGAACGCGCTTGCGCCATTTTGGCAACATTGGACAACCGCTATCCTGAGGCCTCGCCTGTGACACGGCAATTGGCCGATATCGAGCGCAGTCGTGCCGACTGTGAGGGCTGACCCAAGTTTTCTTCGGATACTGGATGGATTGTGCGCCCTGATAGAGGGGCCGATTGGTTTAGCCGTTTCAGGCGGCAGTGATTCGCTCGCTCTGCTCTATCTGACCCATGATTGGGCAAAATCTCGCCGCCATCATTTACAGATTTATACCGTTGATCATGGCCTGCGCGCAGGGTCCAGACAGGAAGCCCAAAGTGTCGCGGAGCAGGCTGCTAGGCTGGGCTGGCCGCACACGCTTCTAACATGGCACCATGATGATCTTGAAAATCATTCAGGCCCTGAAAATCAGGCAGATCCTGAAGAAACAGTGCAGCCTATTTCCCAAGCCCGGGCGCGCCGAGCCCGGCATTGCCTTCTGGCCGAAGCTTTGAGGGATCAGGGCGGCGAGCTCCTGCTAATGGGCCACACGCTGGATGATCAGATAGAGACTTTGGAAATGCGCCGGCGGCGGCACGGCATGCAATCCATCGCAAGCCAAGCGGGCATGCGGCGCTTTGCACTTTCCCCGATCTGGCCCGAAGGGCGGAATATTTTCATTGCGCGCCCGCTCCTTGAGAGAACGCGGGCGAGCTTACGCACTTATCTAAAGGCGCAAGGTCTTGCTTGGAGTGACGATCCCACCAATCAGAGCCAACATTATGAACGTGTCCGCATTCGCCAGTCTCTGGCTCAATATGGGGCGCAAGAGAAAGAGGCCCGAATTCAGTCTTATCGCGCAGCTTATCAAACGCGCCGCGATCAGGATCAGCGATTGGCAGACTGGTTGACGCACCATGTCATAGCCGGTCCAGATGGGGTGATCCGATGTATGCCGGGGGGGCTGGATAAGGAAGACTTAGCCGAAGGCCTAGCCTGGTTGCTTATGATCGCGGCTGGAACTGATAAACGGTCAGACTATTTATCCCGCCTTAAACTCGCAGAGGATATTATCGACCAACCCCGTATATGGCGTTCTAGGACGCTGGGCGGCGCTTGGATTGCCTCGCGACAAAAGCAAATCCATATCGCCAGAGCGCCAGCCATACGATCACACAACCCTTTTGAGGCCAAGTGCCTCACTTCCCCTCAAAGCTCTGAATTTTCAAAAAGCGGCGCTGGCAATAGCAAAATCTGGGATGGTCGATTTGAGATAATAGACACTGGCTCGGCGCCTCTCA
>JARFRJ010000231.1 GCA_029287305.1 Hyphomonas sp.
ATGGGGCTTTGTACCGTCGCGAGGACAGGCCAGTATTGTGCGCTCATCCAATCTTGAAATCTGGCAAAGCATTGCTCTGTGATATCTTTGTCCCTGACAATGCCTTTGCGACCAATATGGGCTTTACCAACTTGGAATTGCGGCTTGAAAAGCCCTATAAAATCAGCGCGTTCTGGCGCAAGGATTAGGATATTCCCAAGCGCCTTTTCTAGGGCGATAAAGCTGAGATCGGCAACAATCAGAGACAGGTTTTCAGGCAGATGGCCGGGCAAAATCTGGCGACTGTCAAGCCCCTCAAAGACGGTTACCCGGGGGTGGGCAGATATATCAGCATGGAGTTGATCGCGGCCAACATCCACACATGTCACACTATAAGCCCCGGATTTCAGGAGGACATCTGAAAATCCGCCCGTTGACGCGCCGATATCCAGACAAGCGCGCCCGGCTGGGTCAATCGCAAAAACCTCTAGCGCATGCGCCAGTTTAAGCCCGCCGCGTGAGACATAAGGATGGGCCGCTTGCGCCTCAATCACCGCATCAATAGGGATCATTTGGGAAGGTTTTGTTAAGGGCAGCCCATTAAGGGTAACGTGATGAGCTTCAATCGCTTGGCGCGCGCGGGCACGGCTGTCAAAGATGCCCCTCTGGAGCAATACTTTATCGGCTCTTTCGCGCTTTACGGTCACATTTATCTCCTGACATATCGTCCTATAATGAGTATAGACTATAGATTATGGCGCATCATAATAGGCTGCGCTTTTCACGATAGGATACCCTCATGCGTCATCGCGTCTTTTTCACTCTTATTGCGCTGGTCATACTGCCGGCCTGCCAGACATTAGCCCAGAATGAAGCCGGGCCGCCTGTCATAGCTGTGACCGACAGCGTGACTATAGTGACAGCGTCTATCACGGGAAAGGCTGGCGATGAGATTGGGCAAGTAAGGCTGATAGAGGGGCCGAATGGGGTGATTTTGCGCGCAGAGTTTGCCGCAACCGCATTGCCCTCTGGCTGGCATGGCCTGCACTTGCATCAGGTCGGGGATTGCACTGATCTCGGCGTCTTCAAACGCTCTGGTGGTCATGTCGGTAAAATTGAGGGCGGACACGGCTTGCTTAATCCGAAAGGACCTGAAAGCGGTGACATGCCCAATCTCTATATCGGCCCGGATGGCGGCGGGGCGATGGAAGCCTTGCTGTTGATTGAGAGTGTAAACACGCTTCTTGATGCTGACGGCTCGGCCTTGATTGTGCATGAGAAAGCCGATGACCATATCACCCAGCCGATTGGCGGGGCCGGGGCACGCATTGCCTGCGCGGTGATACAAGCGCCCTGATAATTCAAGCTAAATCCGTCCTGTCATGATCGCACGCAGGATGATCCAGCGCTTTTTCAAGGCCGAGGGCGGCATATCTGCTCCATAGGCATGTCGCAGAGCTGCATGCGCGAAAGCCGGCCTTAACACAGATGGCAGAGGGATAGATTTGGCCTGGCGGTTTTTTGAAGGCGCAGGCGATATGGGCGCAATCGCTGCGCTTTTATCAGATTTAGGGGCGCTTGCCTTTTTTTCTGTATAGCGGGCCGCCGCATAGAGCTGGCCCAATTTATAAATCCTTTCGCCAAGTTCTGGCGCAAGCGGGCCCAAAAGCTCTGCTGCGCCCTGTATGAGAACGCCTTCGGGCCGGGCGCTTGGCTGGTGCGCCTCATAGGCGTCTTGATGGCCGTCAATCAAAGTGTGCAGAAGCGTAAGGGGTATTTGGCTCTGCATGACGGCCCGGACCACCATATGCTGATCGCCTGCATGAGCCCCCCGATCCGGATCAATCGCTTCGCGCCACCATTGATAGCGGATGGCGGCAATGCCCGGTTCCTTGACAAGCCCAGCAATGCGGGCAAGCTCAAGATTGAACATGTACAGGCTGACCAATTGCAGGCGCTGCGCAAGCGGTGCAAATCGACTGGATAACCATCGATCTTCATCCTCACGGCGCAACCTTTCCTCTAGGCGCTTGAAATTTTCTGCATAATTTTCTGACAAGACAGGTTTATTCCCAAGCTTTTTGGCCCATATAGGGAGCATACCTCAATTTAACCAGTTTTTAACACTAAAGGAGCTCATCCATGGCATTTAACTTACCAGACCTACCTTATGGACGCGGCGATCTGGCCCCGCATATTTCAGAGGAAACCCTGAACTTCCATTATGGCAAGCATCATAATGCCTATGAGACCAATATGAATAAATTGATTGAAGGCACAGAGGATGCATCGAAAAGCCTAGAAGAGAATGTCGAAGCCTCCGCGGCAAGTCCCGGGAAAGCTGGCCTCTTCAACAATGCCGCTCAAGTCTGGAACCATACGTTCTATTGGCA
>JARFRJ010000279.1 GCA_029287305.1 Hyphomonas sp.
GGAACCAGAGGTCCTCCGTTCAAACCGGAGAGGCGGTACCATTTATTTTAGGCATTATATCTTAAAGAAACCAAAATGCCAAATCGCAATATGCAAAATTATAGGGCGCTTATCTTTGAAGTGCCCGTCCCGCACTTTAAAACGCTGGATTATGAACCGCGAGGGGGCTCAGCAGGAGAGCCTATCTTGTCCTCAGGTTGAACAGGTTCGCCGCTTTCTTTACCCCAAACCTGCTCAAGGCGGGCGTCCCGCCCACACCCACGCCGATAGCGAGTATAATTCAACCTGTTTTTTAGATAATAATCCTGATGATAGTCTTCGGCAGGCCAGAATATGGTCAGCCTCTTAATGTCCGTTACGATCGGCTCTGCCAATAGGCCGGAAGCCTGCAATCCGTCTTTGGAGGTGCCCGCTATACGGGCTTCATCTGAATTGCCCGGAAAAATCGCGGTCCTATAGCTTGACCCGCGATCACAGAACTGTCCCCCCGCATCCATCGGGTCAATCTGCCGCCAGAAATATTCAACAAGCTCGCTATAACTGATAGTCTTGGGATCATAGGTGACCTTGACCGCCTCATAATGCCCCGTTTCAGTGTAAGAGACCTGCTTATAAGTCGGGTTCTCAACAGCGCCCCCTGTATACCCAGAAATTGTTTCAACCACACCTTTGACCTTATCAAAATCGGCCTCAAGACACCAAAAACACCCGCCTGCAAAGACGGCCTCTGCCCGGGTCTGTGACAATCCATCTGCATTCAAAGGATTGGTGACAATGACATCCTCGGCCTCTGCCGACAGGAAGAAAGTGATGATCCCCGCTAGGGCGGCCAAGAAGAAAAGAATAATATTCGATCCGGAGAATTTCATAGCGTATAAAGCTTCTTTTAACGTAGCCTCATATAGCCATACAGAGCACAGGGCGAAAGGGGCGTTTATCTAAAATATCTGACATGAGTTAAGGCGGTGTCTTTGCAGACATCATGGGCTCATTTTGCCTCAATATAGATCAGCGGCGAGATTTTACGCAGGACAGGAAGTTTCAGCGACAACCCGCATTAGGCTGCTCGTTGCGCTGCCCGCCCCGCTGGTCGTTCCGCTGCCCGCCCCGCTGGTCGTTCCGCTGCCCGTCCCGCTGGTCACACCGCTGGTCAAGAAGTTTTGCTGATCTCATTGAAGTCAATACGCTTCAATCTGCCCTAATCCTTGGTCAGGCCAGATTCCTTGAGCAATTTATGCGCCCGGATAACACGGGCCAGTTTTTCTTCAGAGGACCGATCCCCGGCATTGGAGTCCGGGTGGAACCGGCGCACATAATCGGCATATCGGGCCCGAATTTCGCTTGGGCTTGCGCTCTCTGGCAGGTCCAGCTCGCTTAGCGCTTTTACTTCCAGTCGCGTGCGCCCTCTGGATCGGCGTCCGGCAATATCCGGCGTCCCGTCTTCGAAAAGCTCACGACCGCGCCAATTGCGTGGATCCAGCTTGGCGGAAGCTTTTTTGCCGCCGACAGGGCCTGTGCCCACTTTCCAGGTCTGCTTATGGCCATGACGGGCAGCTTCATTAAAAGCTTTCACCTCTGTTTCCGTCATACCGTCAAAGAAATCCCACTTTTTATTATATTCCGCCGCATGACGCTTGCACAGCCAGTGATGACCACCGCCATGTTTGGGGGATTTGTGCCCACCTATCTCATCGCAGCCCTTATGCTCGCACTTTCTCTGTTCTTGCGGTTCCACATGAGCGCGAGACTTGGATTTGCTGCGACCGGGTTGTTTCACGCGCATATCCATAAATTTGGGACGGTATGTAAAATTATCAGACATGTGTTAATGAGGGCATATTTAAGTAAAGGGTGAATGAATGACGCAGACAAGGTCAAAGACAGAGCCGCCTGCTGTACAACGAACAGCTCGTATACATGCCAGTTTGGAGAAAGAATTCAACCCTATTCTGCTAAATGTGACAAATGACAGCGCCCGTCATCGCGGTCATGCTGGCGCAAGTCCGCAGGAAGACACGCATTATAATATTGAAATTGCCGCTGCCGCCTTCAAGGGATTAAGCCGCGTTCAAGCGCAAAGACTAATTTATAAAGCGCTGGCAGAAGAGTTTGAGACAGGCCTGCATGCCCTGTCCATACAGGCTAGAGCGCAAGAGGCAGGCTAAGCTGTTCTGTCACTCTAAGAGAGGCGGTGACGATCAAGGGGAAAGATATTTTTGCATATAAAAGCGGGGCAAATATTGCCCTCTTAAAAAGGGTGTTTCAGGCGCAAGACATATAAAGCCAAGCCTTTTAAAGGCGGGCCCTGCATGCAGGCTGGCATGGGTAGTGAGCGCCTTGATATGGTCATCTCGCGCCTTTGTCTCTATGGCTTCATAGAGCTGCCTGAACAGGCCGCGCCCCTGATAGGCCCTCCGGATATAGGCAAAATCGATATAGCCATGCGGCGTAAGACTTATAAACCCAACAGGCCAATCTGCCATACAGGCGATAAGGACAGTTTGTACGTCAAGTCGCTCTGTCCAGTTCGCCCCTTCAGGCGGTGCGGGTGACCAAGCCTGTCTTTGTGCTTTCGTATAGAGATTGGCGCCTTCATGGATTGTCTGATGAAAAAGCTCTGCAAGGTCAAGCCAATCGGGCGATGCGCCTTGGCGGATATGAATGCGATGGTGCATAGGCCTGTTTCCCCCTTCCCTAACGGTCTTCTATATCGCTGGAACGCGTGCGGGACAATTTCTCGTCTGGGCTGGTCAACCGCCCCACTTTTTATTATCAGATTTCATGATTAAAAACATATAAGCGTCCATCTTCACTTCATGAAATCGATAAGGAAAATCCCCTGCCATGTCCCAGCCTGATCTTCTGAACCGTCCGCGACGCTCCATGCTTTATATGCCGGGTGACAAAGCCAAAGTGCTTGAAAAGGGTAAAAATTTGGCCGCGGACAGTCTGATTATTGATCTGGAAGATGCGGTTGCGCCGGCGGCCAAGAGCGAGGCACGCAGCCAAGCCTGCGCGGCGGTCAAAGCCGGGGGGTATGGGCATCGTGAGCTGATTTTGCGCATGAACGGCCTCGATACGGAATGGGGCGCAGCCGATTTACAGGCCATTTCAGAGGCCGCCCCTAACGGTATTCTCGTGCCAAAAGTAGATAGCGGGGCGGATGTGGTTCAGATTGATCAGGCGCTTGATGCCGCCGGAGCGGCCAAAACACTGGCGCTTTGGGTGATGATTGAAACCCCCCTATCCATTCTGAATATTCAGAATATTGCTGCGGCGGCGACGCAGACCCGCCTGACCGGCTTTGTCCTCGGGACCAATGATCTGGCCAAAGCCTATCGGGCGCAGATGACCCCGGATCGCTTCGCCTTTCAGACCAGTTTAAGCCTCGCTTTAATCGCTGCGCGGGCGTTTAATCTTATGGCTATTGATGGGGTGTATAATGACATCCAGAATATAGAGGGCTTTCAGGCTGAATGCCAGCAAGGCCAGATATTCGGCTTTGATGGCAAGACCTTGATCCATCCAAGCCAGCTTGAGGTCGCCAATCATATTTTCTCTCCCAAGCCGGAAGACATAGACCAAGCCAAAGCTATCATTGAAGCTTTTGAAAGCCCTGAAAATGCCGGTAAAGGCGTCCTGAAAGTGAATGGCAAAATGGCCGAACTTTTGCATCTTGAAGACGCGCGACGCACTTTAAGCGTACATGGTGCGATCATGGCGATGAAGGATGGCGTTTAGAAACGCCCTTGTTCGGACTGATTTTATCAAGGTGAGACGTGGATGCGCATAAAGACAGCACACCCGGCAAAAGCTTGCGGACATTTTTTACGCGAAGATTTACATTCAATTTAGCTAAAACCCTTGCGCGTGCGCTCATCATCCCCATATCGCATTTGAACGGAGAAGTCTGAAGGTCCAGACTTGTCCGCCCTATATATGGGGCCGCAGGTTTAGGCGCTGATCATCAGGTCAATTGAAGATAAATCCGTGGCCGCCGAGCAAAAAGGAAGACTTGAAATGGGAAAAATTATCGGAATAGATTTGGGAACAACAAATTCCTGCGTAGCGGTCATGGAAGGCGGCACGGCAAAAGTTATTGAGAACTCTGAAGGGCAACGCACGACCCCGTCTGTGGTTGCTTTCAATAAGGACAATGAACGCCTGATCGGCATGCCCGCGCGGCGCCAAGGCGTGACCAATCCTGACTTTACCTATTATGCAATCAAACGCCTGATTGGCCGAACCTATAGCGACCCGACCGCGCAGAAGGATAAGGAAATGTCTCCTTTTGCGATCGTCGAGGGCCCCAAAGGCGATGCTTGGGTTAAAGGGCGTGACAAGGATTATGCTCCGCAGGAAATTTCCGCCTTTGTCTTGCAGAAAATGAAAGAAACCGCAGAAGCCTATCTTGGTGAAACGGTTACCCAGGCGGTTATCACCGTTCCGGCTTACTTTAATGATGCCCAGCGTCAAGCCACTAAGGATGCGGGCCAGATTGCCGGCCTTGAGGTCTTGCGGATCATCAATGAGCCGACCGCTGCGGCCCTTGCCTATGGACTTGATAAAGCTGAAGGCAAAACGATTGCCGTCTATGATCTGGGCGGCGGTACCTTTGATGTCTCTATCCTCGATATTGGGGATGGCGTGTTTGAGGTTCTCTCCACCAATGGCGATACCTTCCTTGGCGGGGAAGATTTTGATCTGCGCATTGTCGATTTTCTGGTGGATACTTTCAAGAAAGACACAGGCATCAATCTGAAACAGCAAAAAGATGCGCTGCAACGTCTGAAAGAAGAGGCTGAAAAAGCCAAGAAAGAGCTCTCTTCAGCCAATTCCTATGAGGTTAATCTTCCCTTTATCACCATGGATATGGAGACCAAGGAACCTAAACACCTCACTACAACCCTTTCCCGGGCGAAATTTGAAAGTCTCGTTTCTGACCTGATCAAGCGGACCATTGATCCTTGCCAAAAAGCCCTGAAAGACGCTGGAAAGACAATTTCCGAGATTGATGAAGTTGTCCTTGTTGGGGGGATGACCCGCATGCCTGCGGTTCAGTCGGCGGTCGAGAAATTCTTTGAGCGTCCTCCGCACAAAGGCGTCAATCCGGATGAAGTTGTTGCCCTCGGCGCGGCTATTCAAGCCGGCGTTTTGCAAGGGGATGTGAAAGATGTGGTTCTCCTAGATGTGACCCCTCTCTCTCTCGGCATTGAGACACTTGGCGGTGTCTTCACGCGTCTGATTGATCGCAATACCACCATCCCGACGAAAAAGTCGCAAACCTTTTCAACCGCAGACGATAATCAGTCTGCCGTGACCATTCGTGTTGCCCAAGGGGAACGGGAAATGGCGGCTGATAATAAACTCCTCGGCGAGTTTAATCTTGGCGGCATTGCGCCAGCGCCGCGCGGCATGCCGCAAATTGAAGTTACCTTCGATATTGATGCCAATGGCATTGTCAATGTCTCGGCAAAAGACAAGGCAACCGGTCAGGAACAGCAGATCACCATTCAGGCCGATGGCGGGCTGAATGAAACTGAAATCAATGAAATGATGAAGGATGCCGAGGCCAATGCCGACGCTGACAAACAGCGCCGCGAGCTAATTGAAGCAAAAAATAATGGCGAAGCGCTGATTCATCAGACCGAAAAACAGGTCGAAGAGCATGGCGAAAAGGTTGATGCCAGCGTCAAAACGGATATTGAAGCCGCTTCCGGCGAGCTGAAAACAGCCATGGAGGGCGAGGATTTGGCCGATATTCAAGCCAAGACTCAAGGCTTGATGACAGCCGCCATGAAGCTGGGCGAGGCGATTTATGCCAGCCAGCAGGAAGAAGCCGCCACTGATGCCGGGGCGGATGCCCAAAGCGACATGGCCGCAGATGCCGACATTGTCGACGCTGACTTTGAAGAAGTCCCCGATGAGGATGAAAAGAAAAGCGCCTAAGGCTTTTTCTGGACTTATGATGCCCCTCCCTCCGTGCGTGGGGGGCATCCCTTACGGGGATATCCTTGACCCGGATATATGGGCCCATTTCTTTGGGCCCATATCCTTAAATAAGGGATGGATACGAAGCCAATTCTGAACGTTTTGGGGTGTGCGTGACTATGGTGTGGCTTTATGCTGCGAACAAGATTGCGCGCTCATCTGTGACCAGCCAATCCAGCTTTTCGTCATGGGGCTCGATGGGCAATGTTGCCTGTATCTGTTCAAAATAGCCAATCCCGCAAGCGATCACGTCGCCCGTCTGGCGCAGATTTGACAATGT
>JARFRJ010000308.1 GCA_029287305.1 Hyphomonas sp.
CGCAATTCCATATTATCATCGACATCAATGGCGATGGAGGCGAAATTTTCCTGTGGGCCGACGACATGTTCGGCCGCGCGCACGAGTTCTCGGGCAAGTTTACCGTGACTGACAACAACAATCCCAATCATAGGCTCAATCCTTATTGACCCAGAATGGCGCGCGCCATTTAAATGATCAACTCTTTTTTGCGTCTAAATCGCACATATTCCCCAAAGCCAGCAAATGAAATGCCAGTCATGTATTGCATGTGCGTAACAAAGTGCGCTTGACCAGCTCCGTTTTGCGTGGAGGCGTTAGAGGGATTTTTGCGTGGGTCTTTACAAAGTTCAGAATAAAGAGGGGCGCGCGCAAGACGATGGCCGTCAGCGCGGCGCCAGGAGCTTGGCGTGCATAAATCACTTGAGGTTAAATAGATTTCATATATCGTAATATACCTTAACTATAATACAGGTTTTTTAATCGATGCAAAAACAGATAAGTATACCAGCACTCTTCATCTTATTGAGCCTTGGCGCTTGTGGCAGTGGGAGCAGTTCTCCGCCCCCCTCGCCTCCGCCGCCTCCCCCTCCGCCGCCGGCGGCGACGGGACCCGTTTACACGCCTGGCGTATATGAGTCTGCAAGTGAGTTTATTGGCCAATGCGAAGTCGTCCGCACAGGCGTAGATATTGAAGGCAACGCCTATACAGATGAGCCGGGCTCAACTTTGATCGAAAAATTTTGGCTGCGCTCTTGGACAGATGAAACCTATCTCTGGCCTGAAGACGTTCGTGATCTTGACCCAAATGACACCGCATCGCGAACGGATTATTTCCAGCTTTTAAAGTCAACAGAGATAACAGAATCTGGCGAGGAAAAGGATGATTTTCACTTCAGCCAAAGCACAGAGGCTTATCTAGCGGCGATAAACTCCGCGGGCAGCGCAGGCTATGGGGCAAGCTATGCGGTTTTTTCAACTACGCCGCCGCGGGATTTTCGCATTCGCTACACCGAGCCAGGGTCACCAGCTGCGGAAACGGTTATGGATATTACCAATTTGAACCGTGGCACGCGTATCTTGGAAGTCGACGGTGTTGATTTGCTCAATGCAAATAGCCAAGCCGAAATAGACACGCTCAATGCCGGCTTGTTTCCGCCAACAATTGACGAGGCGCATACATTCCTGGTGCAGGATGTGGGCGCGGCGGATACGCGTGAAATTACGCTCATATCGGCAAATATTGCCCCGGCGCCGGTCAACCGGACAGAGATTATCTCTACCCCAACCGGCGATGTCGGCTATATCCTCTTTAACACATTCAGCACGTTTTCCTCCGAAAAAGCGATTGCCGACGCTATGGAAGACGTGCAAATGGCCGGTGTTGAGGATTTGGTTCTGGATTTGCGTTATAATGGCGGCGGATTAATCGCGGTTGCGGCGCAATTGGGCTATATGATTGCCGGTCCAGACCAAACCGATGGACGAAATTTCAGCGTCCTGAAATTTAATGACGCGGCCGGGAACCGTAATCCGGTGACGGGAAATTTCAATGACCCGACACCCTTCTATGATATCGGGCTTGATTTTTCTGTACCTTTTGGAACGCCCTTGCCCAGGCTGGATCTAGGGCGTGTCTTTATATTGTCGACGGGGCGAACCTGCAGTGCGAGCGAGGCTGTTATAAATGGTTTACGTGGGATTGATGTGGAAGTTATCCTGATTGGCGATATCACCTGCGGAAAACCCTATGGTTTTTATCCTACGGATAATTGTGGTGAGACCTATTATACCATTCAGTTTGAAACCGTTAATGATTTGGAAGAAGGTGGATATTCAGACGGGTTTGTGCCGGACAATTCCAGTTTCGAATTTGGTGTCCGCCAGCAAGGCTGTGTGGTTGCGGATGATTTCACCCGCGAGCTGGGTGAGCCTGAAGAGGGCTTGCTAGCCGCGGCGCTTGATTATCGTGAAACGGGGACATGTCCCGCTCTTCCAGAAATGGTAAGTTCCTTAACAGCATCCAGTTCAGAGAAGCTAGGGGCCGGGGAGGGTTTGCCCTTGCGCGAAAGCGCGTTAAGCGAGGCGGAGCAGATTTTGCAGAACAATCTTGATCCGACCATGCCGGGCGATACACGTAACTAGGCCTTCAGGGCCCCTTAAAGCACTCACGCTTTCTTTGGGGCCCTGCATGCCGCATTGCATTAAGTGTACGCGTTTCACGCTTGTCGCGCCTTTCCAACGAGCAGCGCGAAGTGCGCGCGAAACGCGCCACAGCATGGTTTGCGCAATGACAAACTTAGCTGGACGGCCACTAGGCCTGTCGTTGCGCTCTGACTTCACCGTTGAGTGACATTAATGCTCCAGTACGTTTTGCATTTAATTGAGAGCGTAATTAGTGGCTTTGAAGTCATTATAACGTTCAGTCAGCGTGTATATATCACATATGTCTCCTATGTCATTCCATATGGCTTCAAATGTCCTTGCTTTTGCCTTTCTCAAATGCATCTCGAGTTTCCAGAACGTGATCTTGATTGGATTGAGGTCCTAGCTGTATGGTGCCAGGAAGAGGCAGCAACCCCTCTCGTCGACGCTGCGGCATTGGCTCTTTCACTTTTATGAGCGGCCAGATTATCAAGGATGACGATATCGCCAAGCTTCAAGTTTGGCGTAAGTTGGGTTTCAATATAAATATCGAAAGCCGCCCGGTTCATCGGCCATCCAGAACCTAGGGCGCTGTGATGCCCTCATGGCGCAGCCCTGCTATAAGAAACTTGTGCTTTCCAATGGCCATAGCGGCCGTCATAGATCAATCTTTCGCCCTTGAGGGATCGGTCGTGCATACAGGTCGTATTTGTCTTGTTCGAGGTTTCATTGATGAAGACTTCCCGATACGGTTCAAGCCTCATCAGCCTTTGCGTTGTATACCACTTTTCCCGCCTGAGCATGATATCGGGTCTATTGCGCTCAGATGTGACCACAGTTTTTTTTAGGTGAGGCAGATTGAGGCAAGATAAGCATCTATGCTAGGGGGGCAATCTGCAGGTATGCTCCCAAGTCGCAACGCCATTTCGTACAAGGTTTTTCCGGTTTTGAGCGATATAATCGCGACGCGCATCTTGGCACGCGCCAAGTTTACTATGGCGGACAGCTGGTCCTTGATATCGGGCCGGATGCGTCCAAACCGATGTCATTGCAGCATGAGTTCGACAACAAAGCTGATACTGACATCCAAATGCCGCGCAGCGTGGCTTGTGCGGCGACCAGCCGCAGACAGCTTCACGGACCACGTAACGCTGCGAGCGCTTTAAGTGAAAAGGCGCTGGATGGCCGGGCATAGGCCTTGCCCGTTTCTGGCGAGCCTGTCATGAGGGTGTTCATGATCGACTTTCTGGCCTCGCAATGGCAATTCATACTTATTCTTTTCGCAGCAGGCCTGTTTGCAGGGCTGATCGCTGGCATGTTTGGGATTGGCGGCGGGGCGGTGATCGTCCCATTATTATACTTTCTGCTCACAGGTTTGGACTATGCCGAAACGGCGCAGCATGTCGCGGTGGCGACCTCTTTGGCGACGATTATCGCCACATCGACCCGATCTGTGATCGCCCATCATCGCCACGGCGCTGTCGATATAAGAGTTCTGCGCCAATGGGCTCCTTGGATTGTTCTGGGAGCTTTTGGCGGCATGTTTCTGGCATCATTAATGTCCGGTCGTCTCCTAGCGGGCCTTTTTGGCGTGATGGCGATTTTGGTGGCGCTACAATTTATTTTTGGGCGCGGCAATTTCCGTTTGGCCGATGATTTACCAACAGGCCTGCCCCGGGCCGGACTTGGTGGACTGATCGGCACGCTCTCCGGCCTGATGGGCATAGGCGGCGGGACATTTGGCATTGCCCTGATGACTTTCTCCGGTCGCCCTATTCATCAGGCGATAGGCACTGCGGCAGGCTTTGGCGTCGCGATTGGTTTGCCCGGGGCCATTATGGCGGTTTTTGTCGGCGCAGGCGTTGATTTGCGTCCACCCGGCTCGCTTGGTTATGTCAACCTGCCTGCCTTTTTGATTATATCGATTTTAAGCGTGACCATGGCCCCGATAGGGGTAAAGCTTGCCCATAAGCTGGACGGTCAGCTCTTAAAGCGGCTCTTTGGCATGCTTTTAGTCATTGTCGCGATCCGTATGATCAGCGCCTCTATTGCCGGATAAGCATCCGTTCGCCATTGAATTCATAGGAGTCCAGCTTTTCCAGAAAGCTGATCCCCAGCAAGGATGTGTCCATTAGGCCTTCCTGCATAATCATCGCTTCGACATTTTCAATCTCTACTTTGCCAATGCGGATATGATCAATCATCACAGAGGCCCCCAGGGTTTCCCCATTGGCGGTACGTATGAGCCATTTGAAATCTCGTGTCTCTGGCTTCAGGCGTAAGAGCGAGGCATCGCGCCAAGTGAGCGCCACCACGCTTGCGCCCGTATCGGCAAGAAATTTAATCGGAACGCCGTCAATCTCAGCATAGGTCCAATAATGGCCATTATCTTCCCGTGTCAAAATCGCGCTTCTGTCGGAAGATGAAGAGCGGGTTCTGATCTCGCCGGTAATTTTCAAACTTTCCGCCCGCGGAATTTCCGAAGATTCGGTTTGTTGATTTTTCTGATTTTGCGGGAACAGGGCCACAAGGAACAACGTGAAGACACAGCCACAAATAAAGTTGAAGAAAGGATGCGAGGTCAAAGCATGCCCCTCCTCATGAGAAAACGCCCAATTTTCCGCTGGCTTGCAAGGCTGCCATACGCTGTGGAAGCTGGCTCATAACCTTCTGTCTTTCCGGCTCTGACCAGCCTGACCAC
>JARFRJ010000320.1 GCA_029287305.1 Hyphomonas sp.
TGCCAGGAGTTCACAATCAGCGTTCCGGACACGGTGAACGTATATTGCCCATTATAGGCATCGGCAGTATAGGCCTTGTTCATCACCCGATCCGGAGCAGAGCCCGGTCCGGCGGCATCTGAAGTTTGCGACCGGGTCACCGCCGCGCCCGGCGTGTTGATCTTGGCTGAAAGGGTAAAGCCTGTCTTTGATGAGTTTAAAACTTTAACATTATAACTCTCGCCCGAGGCCAAAGAGGCCAGATTGGCAAGGTTCATGTTAATTGTCGGGATCGCCCCTAAATCGCCGCCATAAGAGACGCTGTCTCCATCCTCAAGCGTATATTGAACCGGTTGCAATGCGACGGGCCAACGGGCATCGCCGACCGTAATGGAGGACCCAACCTCCAGATCGCCGCTAACTTTGACCACACCGCCTTCGACGCGCAGCACATCCTGCCAGCTTGATCCCGCCGGATTATAAATCGCAAATCGGTCAGCCCCGATCCCAACTGTGGAATAGGGCGTTCCGCCATAGCCATTGGTTGCATTTGCCGTAATAAAGGCGTTAGCGCCAGTGATGGAGGTATCAACGGTCCAATGGGCTTCTAGCAGCCCCTCTGCAGTAGCAATCGCGGAAGATAAATTAGTAATTTGGCTCTCTGAAGACGTCACCCGTCCATCAAGAGCAGCATCTGCAGCGGTGTAGGTACTTTGAAGCGTGCTAATGGCTGTGACCCGGGCTTGTTCTTCATCTGAAATCGCTGTGGCATTGGCGATAATGCCTGCTTCTGCTTGTACAAGCTGATCGCGGTTTTCAATTTTAAGAAGTTCAATTGCAAACTTCACATAGCCAGAAGTAATGTCTGACCTTATGCGAAATTTCCACTGCCTATTGGCATTATCTCGCCGTCCAATAGGGTTTCGATATTCAAATTCCCGGATACGCAGTCCCCCAGGCTGGGGTGCCGTAATAAAACCAGCCCCGGATGTAGCTGTGGGGTTAGAAGCGACAGCTGCACCATCACTGACTAAACTTAACCAGTGTGTCCAAGGCACGAGGTTTATCAATTGAAAATAGCCTGCAAAATCAGGAGAGGTATAAATATGTGTTCTGAATCTATACCATTGGCCCAGCTCAACACTGAAATAATCGCTGCTTATATCATTTTGACCCGTCACACGCGCAGCCCGTGCGACGTTCCATGCTGAATTAGTGTCTATGTATGAATTTGGCCCACTTAATAAAGGCCAAAAAGAATCATCGTAAAAACCAACATCCGGGTTTACATTGGACACTTGCTTTCTTTGATTTTTATATGTGGCCTCAAGGGCTGTTAGGGCGCTCGCCTCGGCTTTGCCTGCGACATCGGTCTTAACCGTATTAAGCTCGGTCTGGCTGGCCCGGCTGGCAAGACCTGTCGTGCTGTGATCTACCTTGGCCTCAAGCGCTGTCAGGGCGCTCGCCTCAGCCTTGCCTGCGACATCTGTCTTGACGGTATTAAGCTCGGTCTGGCTGGCCATGACCTGCGCTTCTAGGGCGCGCGGCGCGCTATCATTATACAGGGAGGGCAGGGTCTGATCCGCGCTGACTTTTTCCAGCATGGGGTGAGTTATAAATAAAGCTGAAGTTTCCCCGGAAGTCGTAGGGCTTTTCCGACAGATAAATCGCACACCCCTTGTACCTGCTGGTGCCGTACCTCTGTAATATACGCGCTTATAATTTTTTAATTCTTTTCCTCCATCGCCGCCCTCGACATTATCTGTCTTGACCTCAATGACATTGGTTCCGTAGCCGATGTAATTGCCATTTGCGTCTATGTATGAGACGAGTACGCGGCCAACGCATCTATGAGCGCCTACATACGCAGAAGCCATCCAAATATCACCTTCGGTGGCTGGAATAAGCATGTGCGTCCGTAAATCGATATATTTGCCAGGCACGGTATCCGCATTGGGTTGCATTAGGCCGAGCGTGCGCGCTCCAGCGGTTTCCAGCGCCCAATTATCATTTGGTATTTTCTGTTGCACATATGAATCAGGCGAACTGCCATGAGCCCAAAACCAACCCGGAATTTCATTTTTACCCGGCCTGTAGCCATATTGATACGGAATACCGTCCCAACCTACATTGTAAATCTGGTTACCGGACCCTTGCAAATTGCTGTCAACCTTCGCTTCCAGCGCGGTGAGGCTTGAGACCTCGGCTTTGCCTGCGACATCGGTCTTAACCGTATTAAGCTCGGTCTGGCTGGCCCGGGTGGCGAGGCCTGTCGTGCTGTGATCTACCTTGGCCTCAAGGGCCGTCAGGGCGCTCGCCTCAGCCTTGCCTTCCACATCTGTCTTAACCGTATTAAGCTCGGTCTGGCTGGCCATGACCTGCGCTTCTAGGGCGCGCGGCGCGCTATCATTATACAGGGAGGGCAGGG
>JARFRJ010000321.1 GCA_029287305.1 Hyphomonas sp.
CAGATTGATATAAAAACAGGCTTTGTTTCAGGGGTCAAACCGCTCGATGGAGCCGGACCCGCCGGCGATATTCGCGCTGATTCCTATCAGATCGATCATGGTCAGGATATTATTCGCTTTAACGGAAATGTGCGGCATACACTATTGGAAAGCTAGCCGGGTGGGCAAGAGGAACAGGAATGATGATAACAGTCACAAACTGGGGGCTTGTCGGCCTGATCAGTCTGATCATCACGGCAATCGCCAATGCGCAGCTCAGCCAATCTGGCGGCACAATTCAGGTCAGTGCTGATTTCCTCAATATTTTCGAGACAGAAAACAGAGCTGTTTATACAGGTAATGTCGATGCAGTTCAGGCGGAGGCTCGCTTACGTGCCAATCGATTGACGATCAATTTCAACCCGTCTGATTCAGGCTCTGAAGAGGGCATTGGCGGCGGGTTTGGTGATATCCGCAATATGGTCGCAGAGACGGATGTGTTTTATATCACGCCGAGTTTTCGTGTGCGCGCAGATCGCGGTGTTTACACGGCCAGTGATGATACGATTATGCTGACCGGCAATGTTCTGGTCTCACGCGGGGAGGATATTGCCAAAGCCGAATGTCTGATGATCAATACGCGAACCAGCCAGTCGCGTTTGGGATGCGACACACAAGATAATGTACAAAGCCGTGTGATTTCGATTTTTGCCCCGACTGACGACGATAATGAGGCCTCTGATGAGGCTTCTGATGAGGCTTCCGATGAGGCCTCTGATGAAGCTTCCGATGAGGCTTCCCGGGTTCCGGGGGAATAAGCGAGGCGTTTATTTTCTGCGAATAGGCCTTTACAATAGGTCAGAATATAGATGGAATAATCCGGGTTAACCCCGATAAGGATAAAGAGGACAGGCTTAATGGATGCTCCAGAAGACGGTCTCGTAGTCTCCGGTATTGCCAAATCTTTTGGTAAGCGCCAGGTGGTCAAAGATATTTCTCTATCATTGCAGCGCGGTGAAGTGGTTGGCCTGTTGGGGCCAAACGGGGCGGGCAAGACGACCAGTTTCTATATGATTATGGGCTTGGTCAGCGCTGATAGTGGGCTGATCACGATTGACGGGCAGGATGTCACCTCCCTGCCAATGTATCAGCGCGCCCGGCTCGGCCTAGGCTATTTGCCACAGGAAGCCTCAATCTTTCGCGGCATGAGTGTTGAGCAGAATATTGCCGCGATTGTTGAGCTCGTTGAAAAAGACAAATCCCGCCGCGCGGCGCTCGTCGATGCCTTGCTGGGAGAGCTGAATATCACGCATTTGCGCACCGCGCCGGCTACGGCCCTGTCAGGGGGAGAACGTCGCCGTGTGGAGATTGCCCGTGCGCTCGCCTCACGACCGAGCTTTATGCTGCTTGATGAGCCCTTTACCGGCATTGATCCTCTGGCGGTTTCGGATATTTCCGAACTTGTTCTCTATCTCAAACAAAGAGGTCTTGGCGTTCTGATCACCGATCATCAGGTGCGTGAGACGCTGCAAATTGTCGACCGGGCATTTGTCATGTTTGATGGCTCTGTCCTGTTTGAAGGGACGCCGGAAGACGTGTTGAAGAATGAAGA
>JARFRJ010000335.1 GCA_029287305.1 Hyphomonas sp.
GGCTAGGGTCAGTCTGATTTGTCCCCACTACTTGGGAAGGCAAATTGGATTTTCTCGCGAATCCCCCCTTTAGGCCATCTCTGCGTGATCGTTTTGCGCCGCGTGTAAAAGCGAATACTGTCGGGCCCATAAGCATAGAGATCGCCAAAGAGAGAGCGTTTCCACCCTCCAAAACTGTGAATGGAAACCGGCACAGGCAGAGGCACATTCACCCCAACCATGCCCACTTTGATACGATCGGTAAAATACCGTGCCGCTTCACCATCACGGGTAAATATACAGGTGCCATTACCAAACTCATGAGCGTCTATAAGTGTCATGGCCTGATCCTGCGTTTCAACACGAACCACGCATAATACCGGGCCGAAAATCTCTTCCTTATATATCCGCATATCCGATGTCACATGATCGAACAGACAGGCCCCGAGGAAATTACCGTTTTCATAGCCTTCGATGACCAGACCCCGGCCATCGGCAACGAGGCTCGCCCCTTCCTCAACGCCCAGATCGACATAGCTGCGCACTTTTTCATAGTGCACTTGCGTGACCAGAGGGCCCATATCATTGGTCACATCCGCACCTGGACCGATTTTCAAAGTTTTGATTTGATCGGAAATTTTGCGGACCACTTCATCAGCCGTTTCCTGACCAACGCAAACGGCAACAGAAATGGCCATACAGCGCTCGCCGCAAGACCCGTAAGCGGCCCCCATCAGCGCATTTACAGCATTATCAATATCAGCATCCGGCATGACAATGGCGTGATTTTTCGCCCCGCCAAGAGCTTGAACCCGTTTGCCATGGGCGGTGCCAGTAGCATAAATATATTCAGCAATCGGCGTAGAGCCAACAAAGCTGAGGGCCTGAACCTCAGGATGGGTCAAGAGAGAATCGACAGCCTCTTTATCACCATTGACAAGATTGACGACCCCCTCTGGCAGCCCGGCCTCACTTAAAAGTTCAACCAGTTTCAAAACCACACTTGGGTCTTTTTCAGACGGTTTCATGATACAAGTATTTCCGCAGACCGCCGCCATAGGGAACATCCACATCGGCACCATGGCCGGGAAGTTAAACGGCGTAATGCCGGCAACAACGCCAAGCGGCTGCAATTCAGACCAGCTATCAATCGCAGGACCAACATTTTTCGCATGTTCGCCTTTTAGAAGGCTGGGCGCACCGCAGGCATATTCAACAACTTCAAGACCGCGTATAAATTCCCCCATCGCATCATCAAGCACCTTGCCATGCTCAGCAGTGATCAAAGCGGCGATTTCCTCTGCATCGCGCTCAAGCAGTGTTTTATATTTGAACATGATGCGCGCGCGTTTATGCGGCGGTGTATCGCGCCAAGCCGGAAAAGCTTTAGAGGCGGCGTCAATCGCCTCATTAACAGTTTTAACAGAGGCTAGGGCAACATGTTTGGTAACCTCACCTGTGGCCGGATTGGTCACAGGGGCCGTTCGGGCCTGGTCCTCAACATATTTGCCATTGATAAAATGTCCTACGGTTTGCATGCTCATGTGTCTGTTCATTATACGGTTTGATCTATTATTAGAGTTGGGCTTTCTAGGGCTGAAATAAAAGGTGCTTGAACTCAGATAATGGCGTCCAAAGTACGCCTGATTTTGTCAAATGTCATATAGATATCGTCAGGCTTGGAATTGAGAAAGGGAGAAAACTGCAATATATCGGCCCCATTGCGAATAACCATATCCTCATGCCAGAAGCAGTGTTTATGTGCCTCCAGCCCGCGTAATCCCGGCCCGCCCTCATGCGGGATCAGCTCAATCGCCCCCATTAGTCCAATATTGCGGATATCGATAACTTTTGGATGATCCGCCAAGGCATGGATCGCCTCTTCAAAGATTGGCTCCAGAGATTTGGCCTCTTCAAAACTGCCCTCTTCCTCATAGACTTCCAGCGTCGCCAGACCCGCCGCCGCTGCAATCGGGTGACCAGAATAGGTATAGCCATGAAAAAGCTCGATAATGTGCGGCGGACCTTGCACAATCGTATTGTAAATTTCGCCTGTGACAATCGCGGCCCCCATCGGGATCACCCCATTGGTCAGGCCTTTGGCGGTGGTGATAATGTCCGGCGTAACGCCAAACCGCTCGGCGGCAAAACTCGCACCAATTCGCCCGAAAGCGTTGATCACTTCATCAAAGATTAGCAAAATTCCGTGCCGCGTGCATATCTCCCGCAAACGTTTCAGATAGCCTTCAGGCGGAGGCAGAATGCCTGTAGAACCGGCAGCAGGCTCAACAATCACAGCGGCAATATTGCTAGGATCATGCAGAGCACAGAGACGCTCCAGCTCATCTGCCAAATGCGCGCCCCATTTTGGCAGGCCTTTGGAAAAGGCGCTCTCAGACAGGTTGAATGTGTGCGGCAGATGATCGACACCCGGTATCAAACAGGGGCTGAATGTCTTGCGGTTGGCAGAAATACCGCCAACAGAAATACCGCCAAAATTAACCCCGTGATAGCCACGCTCACGGCCAATCAGACGCGTGCGCGTCGCCTCTCCCTTGGCCCGGTGGTAAGCAAGTGCGATTTTCAGCGCTGTCTCAACAGCCTCAGAGCCTGAATTACAGAAAAAAGCATGCTCAAATCCGTCAGGGGCCATTTTGCACAAACGCTCAGCCAGATCGAACGCCTTAAAATTGCCCATCTGGAACGTCATCGCATAATCAAGTTCAGCAACCTGTTTTTGCACCGCTTCAACAATTTTGGGATGACAATGGCCGAGCCCGGTCGTCCACAGGCCTGAAAAACTGTCATAGATTTTACGATTATCATCAGACCAATAATAGTGCCCTTCGGCCCTGGCAATGAAGCGAGGATTGGCTTTAAAATCCTGATTGGTTGTAAACGGCATCCAGAAAGGAGAAAGAGGGATGTTAGGGAGTGACATGGCGTTCATCCTTTTTGAATTGTCTATTTTTTGAAAAATAATCTCTTTTTGACCTGTCTCGCAAGCTGTTAAGCTCAATAATATACCACTTGTATTTATTGTGTTTTTCCCATAAAGTGTTCACTATAATAAACACTTTCGATTTATTGTGAGAGGCTCATGGCAGACAAACGGTCAGACACGTGTCGCGATCAGGATGAGGTCGGTTTTCGCCTGAAGCATTTAAGGACCGAATATGGTCTGTCCCAGCGCCAATTGTCAAAAAAGTCGGGCGTGGCCAATGCGACCATCTCACAGATTGAAGCGGGGTCGCTGAACCCGACAGTTGGGACATTGCGTAAAATACTGACTGGCTTTCCGATAAGCCTAGCGACATTTTTTGATCGCACAATTGAAACCGGTCAAGAAAAGATTTTTTTTGCCAAATCGGAACTGACCGAATTGTCTGAGGGACTTGTCTCCTATCGTCAGGTCGGCGGGGTGAGGCAAGGTCAGGCAATACAATTTCTTTGGGAACGCTATGAGCCTGGCGGCAATACGGGTCGTCATGCCTTTGCTCATGAAGGGGAAGAATGCGGCTTTATTATTTCCGGTGAATTGACGGTAACCGTTGCAGGTCGCACACAATCTCTAAAAGCTGGGGAAGCCTATTATTTCAAAAGTGATCAGCCCCATACGTTTAAAAATGAAGGGGTGACCCCTTGTGAGCTTATTACCGCTTGCACACCGCCCTCATTTTGATCGCACTATAATTGATCGCAACACAAAATGGCTGGGCAAGACGCAAGGCCGAGACCAAACCCATTATGATAAGCCCCCTACCATCAAGTCTCTGTGCGGGGCGGCTTAAACAGGAAGGCCTGTCTATCACACTCGCTTACGCAGACTATAAAAGGGCATCTCTCATCTTATAGAAAGACATGCCGACCGCATACATGGATTGGCGTATGAAGCCGAAGCCTGGAAACGGTATATGGGTTTCATTGGCGAGGATATCAAACCGATCACGATGGCCCATCACCGCTTCTGAAAGAAGGCGGCCAGACATATGCGTCGGCGCGACACCATGCCCGCTATAGGCCTGAGCATAATAGATATTCGGCGTAATCTGCCCGATTTGCGGTATCCGCCGAAAGCTGATCCCCAAACGTCCGCCCCAATAATAGTCAATTTTGGCATCGGCCAGTTGCGGAAAGACTTTCAGCATTTTCCTGCGCATCGTGCCGGTGATGGAGCGCGGCGCGGTGGCATTATAATTGGATACCCCCCCAAACAGCATGCGATTGTCCGCGCTCATGCGGAAATAATCAAGCGCTGTGCGCTGATCACAAACGGCATAATTGCGCGGCATGACATTCGCCGCCATTTCATCGGATAAGGGTTCTGTAGCAATCACATAGCTCGTCGCTGGCAGGATATATTTACTGATTTTGGGCGCAAGCTTAGGGGTAAAGGCTTGCATATAGGCATTTCCACACAAGATCACCGTATTGGCTGTGACAGTGCCGGATGCGGTCGTAATTTTGACTCTGTCGCCAGAGGCAATATTCAGCGCCAGCGTATTTTCATAGAGACGGGCACCGAGATTTTCAGCGATGCGCGCTTCGGCCTTGCAAAGGTCAAGAACATGCAAATGTCCCCAGCCCATATCCACCATGCCGCCAATATATCTGTCTGTTCCAAGATAGGATTTGAGCGCTTTGCCATCGACCATTTTGATCTCATGGGGATAATTCTGCTCTTTCAGCTCATCATACCAGTCGGCCAAATCTTTCATTTCACGCGGTTTCAGCGCAGCATTTATATACCCCCATTTCAGATCGCAGTCGATTTGATATTTTTTGACGCGCTCTTTGATGATGTCGACACATTCTGTGTTCATCGCAATCAGCTTATCGGTTGCCCCCGCGCCATGTTTTTTGTCTGTGCTTTCGCGATGGGAGGAGAGAGATCCCCCATAACCGCCAATGACCTGTCCACCATTACGCCCGGATGCGCCCCAGCCAATACGATTGGCTTCTAAAAGCACCACATCATGCTTATTCTCCGACAGTTCCACAGCTGTGGAAACGCCCGTCAAGCCGCCGCCAATAATACAGATATCGGTTGTGATGTCCCCATTTAGCTTGGGAAAAGGCCCTTTATCCCTTTGCGTTGCTGCATAATATGAATTGGTATGTTCACGTTGATTGGCGTCCAGCATGGCGACCTCATTATATGGAAATCATGAGTTTTGAAGGATAATTATAAATACCAGCGCAATTCCCTAGGGCTGATAAAGTCTTCAAAAGCGTTCAACTCAGCCTGTCGGTGTTTGGTGTATATAGATAAAAAATCAGCGCCCATATATGGCTTTAAAAGCATGCTGTCACGCGTCGCGGCTATAGCATCCGGCAAGGTTAAAGGCAGCGAGCTTTCATCCATATCCGGGGCCCCTTGCGTTTCCGGGCCGGGCTCTGATTTGTTTTCCAATCCGTAGAGCATGCCCGCCAGCATAGCGGCCAGCGCCAAATAGCCATTGGCATCCGCGCCCGGCAAGCGGTTCTCAATGCGCCAAGCACCTTGTGCGGCTAGGGGAATTCGAAAGGCCACAAAGCGGTTCTCATGGGCCCAAGTGGCCCCCGTTGGCACACAGTTTTCAGCTTCAAAGCGGCGATAGGAATTTATATTCGGTGCCCAAAAGAGCATGGCGTCAAACGCTGTTTTTTGTAAGCCGCCGATCGCGTGCAACAGGCTATCGTCTGGTTTATCTCCGCCATCAAAAATATTCTTGCCTTGTTTATCGAGGATGCTGGCGTGTATGTGTTGACCATTGCCCGCGCTTTCAAAATTAGGTTTGGCCATAAAACTGGCTTTGAAACCATGCTTGGCCGCGACAGATTTCACAGTGCGTCGAAAGAGTTGCGCCAGATCTGCCGCTTTCAGCGCATCATCATAATGGGGGAAATTTATTTCAAACTGTCCTGCACCAAATTCAGAGCAGATCGCACCAGTTTCGATGCCCTGCCGATCGCAATTTTCAATCACTTCCTCGATAAAGGCTTCAAAGCCCTCCAGACTGTCCGGGCTAAGCATAATCGGTTTATCAGCCTGCCCGGTCATGGGATTACAGGCTGTTTTGAGCACACCTGTGGTCGCAGAGCTGGGGTCAAAAAGCGTGAACTCAAGCTCAAAAGCGACGACAGGCGTCAATTCCTTTGCCGTATATTGGGCTAAAACCTGTTCCAGCACCCATCTGGGGTCAACAGGCGGCTCAGAAGACTTTGCCGTCGCCAAAATCTGCGCCCGGGGTCGCCTGCCCCACGCAATATGCGTCAAGGAAGACGGGATAAGCTCGGCGGCGACATCCGGATCGCCATCATCCAGACCCAGACCAATCTCCTCGCCCATGGATATGCTCGTCGTACTTAAAATGAACATGGCGCGGGGAAAGGACAATCCATTTTCCAGCATGGGCAATAATTTTGAAAAGGGAAAACGTTTGCTGAAAAAGTTCCCATTTACATCCGTGGCCAGAACCTCAACCTGCTTGAAAGCCCCATTTGCCTCGGTAAAGCCTTTTATCAGATGATGGGCCTTTTTGATGTCACTGGAAGACATAAGATTAACTCCGGGAATACTGCTCTAATATGTTGTAATTGCTCTGATATACTAAATACATAATTGAGATCATGTTTTTCTTCAATAATTTAATAAATGCCACGGGCCGGACCTTAATGCAAATCTCTAGGCATAAAAAGAATTAAAATTACCCACTTCTATAAACCATCTGACAAGAAAAACCTTTAATAATAAAGCATATTATCATATTTATGCCTAGTATCTTCTTTTTTTGACGACACAAATACAAAGGATTTTTAACTTTAAAACACGTTTTATATAACCCTTTTTTGACAGGGCGAAAAGCGCCTACATATTATATGTGATCACGAAATATTTATATAATGGGCGCACTGTCTCGCTTAAGTGAGTCGAACAGCCCTGTTTGGTAAGCTGTCCTTTTGCTTTCCTCATAATGGCTGGCCCCATAACGGCCAGTCCATGGTTTCAAAACCACACACGCCACTTTTAAGCAGAATTGCCTCGTATGCTTGGATCATCCGGCCTTTGCTTAAAAGCGGGATGGGGCGCATTCTGTCCCGGTAAATTAAAGCCTACAAAGACGCCGTGACCCTACCTATATGACTGGCAAGGCGGCGATAAAAACGCCCCATCCGTCCTGAGGCGCATTTGCAGCGGGCCTGTTTGTCTCACCTGCGACAATATTATCGCCAATTTATGGTGGGTAGACGCTCATAAGCAGTATAGATATAAGCGTGTAGAATTAAATGAAGGAGTCGCTTGTGCGGTATCTCATCACACTTTCAGGGCTTTTAGCCAGCGCCAGCCCGGCATTCGCGCAAGCTGCAGAAGGCAAGCCCGTGCAAGCCGGCGTGACTTTTCAAGAGCCAGCAACGGAATTAGCGCGGCGCGTTTTCAGTTTCCATGACAATTTGCTGTTATGGATGTGCATTATTATAACACTCTTTGTCGCGGCACTTCTTGTCTACGTCATCATCCGTTATAATCGAAAGGCCAATCCCGAGCCTTCAAAAACAACCCATAACACCATGATAGAAGTGGTCTGGACGGCGATCCCTGTTCTGATCCTGATCGCGATTTCCGTTGTCTCCTTCCCGCTCCTTTATTATGTCGACCGGGCACCGGACCTTGACCGGATCGTATCCGGTGAGATTACTGCCAGTGTGGAAGAACAGGCCGCCGCCTCCGAAGGCTGGCTAAATATCAAAGCCCAGGGCAATCAGTGGAACTGGACTTATTCCTATGAGGATGTGCTTGATGGCGACGGGTTTCCGCTGGAGTTTACCTCCAACCCTCTGCATGTGGGCAATAGTCAGGATACGTCCGAAGGCGAGCTTTATCTATCTGTTGACTATCCGATGGTTGTGCCGACCGGGCGCTATGTGCGTTATTATACCGCCGCATCAGATGTTATTCACTCTTTTGCCATGCCGAGCTTTGGGATCAAGACGGATGCCATTCCTGGCCGCCTGAATGAAGGCTGGTTCCGGGTTGAACGACCGGGTGTCTATTATGGCCAATGTTCAGAGCTTTGCGGCAAAAATCATGCCTTTATGCCGATTGAGATCCGTGTTGTCCCGCAAGACCAATACGAGGCATGGCTTGAGACGATGCAGTCTGGCGATTTCGATCGTGCCTCGCAGCTTGTTGCCACAATACAAACCGAAAACTCAGCGCTTCGCCTGGCTGAAGCTCAATAATTGAAGAGATAATTCCATGCCTTTAGATGCCATAACAGACGATACACCGCACGATGCGCACGATCATAAGCCCGGCTTTTTTGTGCGCTGGTTTTTCTCAACCAATCACAAAGATATTGGAACGCTTTATCTTATCTTCGCGCTGATAGCCGGCATTATCGGTTATGGCCTGTCTGGGCTGATCCGCTGGGAGCTGAGTGCGCCGGGCATTGGACCTCTGGCAACGCTGATGGAGTTCCTCTATGGGGTGCAGGGCGATGCGGCGATTGAGCAAGCCAAGCAATTCTATAATGTTGTGATCACATATCACGGCTTGATCATGATTTTTTTCATGGTTATGCCAGCTTTAATTGGCGGATTTGGTAACTGGTTTGTGCCTTTAATGATCGGGGCGCCTGATATGGCCTTTCCGCGCATGAATAATATTTCTTTCTGGCTAACGGTCGCTGCATTTACGCTGCTCATGTTGTCCATGTTTGTGCCGGGCGGCGCAGGTGGCAATGGATTTGGCGGGGGCTGGGTGCTGTATCCTCCACTGTCTGGTGAAAAAGGTCACCCAGGGCCTGCTATGGATTTGGTTATTCTATCTCTACATACGGCGGGTATTGCCTCGATTTTGGGGGCGATTAATTTTATCGTGACAATTCTAAACATGCGGGCACCGGGCATGACATTGCACAATATGCCTCTTTTCGCATGGTCAATGCTGGTGACCGCAGCGCTTCTCCTGCTCGCTTTGCCTGTTTTGGCTGGGGCGCTCACCATGCTGCTGACAGATCGTAATTTCGGCTCGCAATTCTTTGTACCAGAAGGCGGCGGGGATCCGGTTATGTTCCAGCATCTTTTCTGGTTCTTCGGACATCCAGAAGTTTACATTATGATCCTGCCGGGATTTGGTATTGTCAGTCACATTATCTCAACCTTCTCACGCAAGCCGATTTTTGGCTATCTCGGCATGGCCTATGCCATGGTCTCCATTGGTGTTATCGGGTTTATTGTCTGGGCACATCATATGTTTACTGTAGGTATGCCTGTGGATATGAAAGCTTATTTCATTGGCGCGACAATGGTGATTGCGGTGCCGACAGGGATCAAGATATTCTCCTGGATCGCCACAATGTGGGGAGGGTCTCTAAGCTTTGAAGTACCGATGCTTTGGGCTATCGGGTTTATCTTTCTCTTCACACTTGGCGGCGTGACAGGTGTTGTGCTCGCCAATGCCGGCATCGATCATACTTTGCATGACACTTATTATGTCGTCGCACACTTCCATTATGTATTATCGCTTGGGGCTGTCTTTGCCCTGTTTGCCGGCTGGTATTACTGGTTTGATAAAATGTTCGGTATTCAGTTCAATCAGTTGATCGGGAAAGTACATTTCTGGCTGATGTTTGTCGGGTCCAATATGATTTTCTTCCCGCAGCATTTCCTCGGTATACAAGGTATGCCGCGCCGTTATGTCGACTATAATCCGGCCTATGAATATTGGCATTACTGGTCATCTATCGGCTATGCGGTCAGCCTTGTGGCAACACTCGTCTTTTTCATCGGACTGGCTGAAGCCATGATCCGACGTCGCAAAGCGGTTGCCAATCCTTGGGGTGAGGGGGCCACGACACTGGAATGGAGCCTGCCCTCGCCGCCGCCTTTCCACCAGTTCAATACGCTGCCAGAATACAAGAATGAGGGCGGCCATTAGGGCTTTCTCCAAATCGGATAACGCCCTGTTTCGGCCTATTCGGAAATATTTTTTGCAAGAGGGTGCGCTCTTAACAGACTTGCACCCTCGCGCTCATGGCCTAGATGATATATTATGCAAACAGAGCCGACATATACCGCCGATGATATGACGTC
>JARFRJ010000358.1 GCA_029287305.1 Hyphomonas sp.
GGCTAGGGGGCTTTTGGGGTCAGCCCTCGTAAATTGTGCGCGCGGCCAGGCCGTTAAAGCCTGCCCGTATTTTGTTTTTCAAATTTGGGAGCATATCCTATCCTATAGCGGCCAAGGGGGCGAAGCTCTGTCAATCGGATAAACCCTTTGTATGATTGAAATGTGTTATATTTAGGAGGCTCTCGGCAGCCACCAAGCGGCATTGGGCTCTATGCCACAACAGTAATGATGAAGAAGTGCTTGAAGTCTACACCATTGGCCACAATAGGGATATTTACAAATGAATAGTCAAATTGAAAATCGTCTCACAGCCCTTGAAAAAAAGGTAGCTGAGTTGGAATCCATTATCGCGGATATGGACGAGGCGTTTGAATAAATATGGGCTATGGAGGCCATTTTAAACCATGACCCTAATGTGGAAACTTGGGCCGGGGAATTAGTAGACGCGCTTATTGATGGGGTTAACCCCATCAAACTTTTCAGTGAATCTCGCGGACTGACACAGGACGCTCTGGCCAAGAAGTGCAAGACATCGGCCGCATACATTTCACAATTGGAAACTAATCGCCAGCCCGGCGCGAAATTATTGATAAGGTTGGCTGCGGCATTAAATGTGGACCCAGAGCTTTTAATAGCGCGTTAGGCCGGATTTTTAGAATACAGCGGAAAACTGTAGAAATTCAGACTTCATCTGACAATCTGACTGTCCCTAAGAGTTGTAAGAGTTCCGATTATGCTTCTTGAAAAAGGGGTGTGGCTCCCCCTTTTTCACCGGCGCGCTCAATTAACGCGTCTGGATAATTGTGATACTGCCCTATAATGTCTGCGGCAGGTGTATTGTCCGGGGTCACAAAATAACGGCTTTTTCGAGGGCTTGTGCGAGTATTAGCTCACAAAAAATCCTCAAGGGATAGGTTGAACCCAAAATAACAGGGTGCAAAATTGGGTTAGAGTGATAGAAACAGATATGATTTTTGAGGACAGTACCGAGGCCCGCGAGGCCTTGCAGAGCGAGCACAATGTTTCACGTGAAACACTTGCGCGCTTGGACACGTATCTTGCCTGTCTGGATGACTGGCGTGGGCGGGTTAATCTGATCGGGCCGGCCGAATGGGCGCATATCTGGTCGCGCCATATTGCCGATAGTTTGGCGCTATTGCCTTATATTCCGGCGAACTCTAAAATATTGGACATTGGCTCTGGCGGAGGTTTTCCAGCCTTGCCACTCGCTTGTGCCTTGTTTGATCAGGCAGGTTTTTACATTACACTTGTTGAGTCGACGGGAAAAAAAGCCGCTTTTTTGCGGGCTGCAATTGCCGAAACGGGCGTGAAGGCCAAGGTTCTCGCTTGCCGGATTGAAAGTCTGACCGCAAAGGATATTGGCCCTGTCGACATCATTACCGCTCGCGCCGTTGCGCCTTTGCCAAAACTCCTAGCCTATGCAGAGCCAGCGCTCGCGCGTGGGGCAGTCGGCCTGTTCCATAAGGGGCGTTCATGGCGCGAGGAAGTGGAAAAAGCCAGACAGGAATGGCACTTTCAGCTAGACATTTTCCCTCAGCCCGGCGATGAAGGGGCTGTCCTGAAACTATCGGAGGTCAGCCATGTCGGGCGCCAAACCTAGAATACTGGCCGTGGCCAATCAAAAGGGCGGGGTCGGCAAGACAACGACCTGTGTAAACCTTGCCACCGCTTTGGCGGCGGTCGGGCATTCGGTTCTGGTGATTGATTTTGATGCGCAGGGCAATGCCTCAACCGGCCTCGGTCTGGCGCGACCGGATCGGGTGCTAACCAGTTATGATCTGGTGATAGAGGAGGTTGATCTGGCGCAGATTGCCATACCAACGCTCGTGCCGGGGCTTGACCTTATTCCGGCAGATGAAAATCTATCCGGTGTTGAGATTGAATTATCGCACGATGCGCATCGGTCCTACAAGCTGAGGCGGGCTATGCAGCGCTATTTGGACGGAGCCGCAGAGGTAAAATATGACTTTATTCTGATTGACTGCCCGCCGGCTTTATCTGTGCTCACCTTGAATGCGATGACCGCATCAGACGCTCTGCTTGTGCCCTTGCAGTGTGAATTTTTGGCTCTAGAGGGTTTGAGCCAATTGATGCGGACTGTGGATATTGTGCAAAGCGGGCTCAATCCGGCTCTAGAGATACAAGGTGTTGTGCTGACCATGTTTGATCGGCGCAATAATCTGTCAAATCAAGTGGCTGAAGAAGTGCGCAAATTCTTTGGCGAAAAAGTCTATAAAACGGTAATCCCGCGCAATGTGCGCTTGTCTGAAGCGCCGAGCTTTGGCAAGCCTGCTTTATTATATGATTATAAATGCCCCGGCAGCGAAGCTTATATTCGCTTGGCTTCAGAGGTCATCCAGCGCGAAAACAAGATAAAGGCAGCGTAGAGTTTATGGCAGAGACAACAGGTAAGAAATCATCTCGTTTAGGACGCGGCCTAACCGCTCTGATGGGCGAAGTTGAGGCTGTACACGGCGCAGCGCGAAATACAAACGTGGATGCATCCGCCTCGTCTGGACAAGTCATGCTGTCAATTACAGCCTTAGGGCCCAATCCCGGTCAACCTCGGCGCGATTTTGATCCGGAAGCCTTGCAGGATTTGGAAAACTCAATCCGTGAAAAGGGGCTTTTGCAGCCTATCTTGGTGCGCCCCGATCCTAAAAAGCCGGATATGTATCAGATTATTGCCGGCGAACGCCGCTGGCGTGCAGCCAAAAGGGCCGGACTTGAAACCGTGCCCGCGATGATCCGTGAAACCGATGAGCTGGAACTGTTAGAGCTTGGAATTATTGAGAATATTCAACGCACAGATTTAAATCCGATTGAAGAGGCGGAAGCCTATGAGGCTCTGGCGACACGATTTGGGCGAACGCAGGAAAGCCTCGCGCAAAGTGTGGGAAAATCCCGCGTCTATATCTCTAACACATTGCGTCTATTGAAGTTTTCTTCTAAATCCCGCGAATTGATCCGCTCCGGCGCGGTCTCTGCGGGCCATGCCCGGGCGGCTCTGGCGGCGATCTATCCGGATAGGTTGATTGCTAAAGCCGCCGCAGAAAATCTTACGGTCAGGCAAGTCGAAGCGCTGGCCCGGCGCTCTGGCGCACCCGGGTCGGATGGGGACGGCGCGCATATTGGGGAAAAGAAAAAAACTCAAGAAAAACATGTCGATACCGTGGCCTTAGAAGAAGACCTCATGCGTTTGCTGGGACTCACCGTTGATATCCGTGATCGTAAAGGCTCTGGGGAAGTGCGGATCAAATACACCAATCTGGAACAATTGGACGAGGTGTGTCGGCGATTAACGCAGGCTGGACGATAATTGCATTTGTCGGTGTGCAGCGTGTGTCAGCTCACCGATCAGACGTTTCAAAACCGGCTTTGCAAGAGCGCCGGCGGATTTCATTTCTGCCTCTGCTTCATAAATACGCTCTAGAAGACGCATCAGATGTTTAGGCGACCATAGGCCCATTTTCTGGCGGAAGTGCGGCCATTGATTTTTATAGACAGGCGGGCGCAGACGCATAGCAAGCTCGCCTGTATGAACCGCCAGCCGATGGGCCTCCAGCAGGCGTAAAGTCTCCCCTTGAAGCCCACGCAAGACAGATATGGGAGAGCTGCCGGACACAAATAGTTTTTCAAGGCCGAGCATAGCGGTTTTCACTTCACCGCAAAGGCATTCATCGATCAAAGCGCGCAGGGAATGGTCAATATCAGTTGTGCTTAAACTTTGAATATCTTCAAGATTTAAGGGTCGGTCTATGTCATTGGCATAGAGCGCAAGCTTCTCAATTTCCTGATGTGCCAGTCCGCGATGCCCCGGCAACCCCTCGACCAGAACGGCTAGGGCCTCTGGCTCTATCGCAACGCCTTTTTGGGCGAAAGCCTGTTTTGCCAGCGCGGCAATATCTGCGGCCTCATCACTGAAAAAGTGCAAAGCGGCAGCCCGTTTGGTGCTTTCAAAGGCTGCGCGAAGTTTTGATCTTTTGGGCAAACTGCCCGCACTTATGATCAGGGGGGCCTCAAAGGGCCTGTCCGCTTGATCAATCTGGCGTAAAAGCGCATCCAGCAGAGAGGCAAGCCGTTGATCGCTGAGGCGCAGGCGCAAGAGTCTTTGGTGACCGAGCAAGGAGCGGGCCTCCAGCGCATCGAAGAGCAAGGCAGGTTCGCGGCGCAGACTTGTCTCGTCTAGGCTAACAATTTCACTTTCGCCCTGTTTTGATTGCAGCGCCTGTATCAGGGTATTGGCCGCATCGGTCACGACGCCCTCATCTTCACCAAATAGGAGAAAGGCGCAGCAGTCTGGACCCGGACGGGCGCAAAATTGCTTGGCTTTGTCCCCGGTCAGCCTCATTCTTTTTGGGCCATGCCCGGCACGGTCAGAATGGTTTCATCTCTTGGATCACTTGGCGCTGCGCTCGGCGCATTGGCGTTTTCCTCTGCCTCTGTGTCCTTGCTCTGTTCCTGCTCTCGAATGAGCTGTATTTTCAAATCATTAAGGATTTTCTCCGCAAGAGACAGCATCAACCGGTCACGGGCGGCGGTTTGCGCCGCCACATCGCCAAAGGCTGAGGGGGTCACATTAAAATTTGTCTCGACGGATTGTTTTCCTGTCAGGCTTACTTTCCCATACGTCAATGTATACTGTGCATTGGCTCTGATGCTGGTGCGTGACGCAGACCCATCGCGACGCGTTGTCAGGCGATTGATGGATTCGCCCAAAGTGGCGGTCAAGACGCCGCTTTCAACACCGGGGAGACCGGGGGCTAATTGATCCAGTAAAGCCCGTCTCAACATGTGGCCCTGACGGCCCTCGATTTCCGGGATGGAAATAGAGCCAGAAGATCCGGCGATATATGGCCCCTCAGAATGTACGGGCTGAAATCCGCAGGCCGAGGACAGGAAGATCAGGCAAAGTCCGATTAAAACGCCATTGACGCGTCTAGGACTGGGATTTGAGCGGTGTGAGGATCGCAAAGACAATCTCAAAGCTTTAAACTCCTTTTACTTCGCACGATCGCGCGCAGCCGTGTTGGCTTAAGCGACTTATAAAACAATATTCACAATCCGTCCCGGGACAATGATTAATTTCCGGATCGGTTTGTCCTGAATATGCTGTGCAATATTTGTGTCGGCTAGGACCAGAGCTTCAACTGCCTCTTTGGATGCGTCAGACGGCACGCTGATTTGGGCACGTTTTTTGCCATTAATCTGCACAGGCAAGGAAATATCATCTTCTGTCAGTAAATCAGCGTCTATGTCTGGCCAAGGCGCGGTTGAAACAAAGCCGGTTTTGCCAAGACGGGTCCAGCATGTTTCGGCCAAATGCGGCATAAAGGGCGTCAAACAGATGGCAAACATGCCAAGCGCTTCAAATTGAGCGCCTTGTATTGCTGTTTGGGCCTGTGCCTTTCGAATGGCGGCGCTCCATTCATAGAGGGTCGCGACAGCTGAATTAAAGCGAAATTCCGTGATCGCCTTGTCAATGGCCTGAACGGATTTATGGCTGAGGCGGCGCAAAGCAAGAGAGCCCGCCTCTGTTCCATAACTCTCAGACCCGGTATTTTCAGGCAATTGATCATACATCGCCCAAATGCGCTGCATAAATCGCGCCGCGCCCTCAACACCGGCTTGTGTCCATTCTACATCGCGCTCGGGCGGACTGTCAGAAAGCACAAACCATCTGGCGCAATCGGCCCCATGGCTGTCAATAATAAGTGTTGGATCGACAGTATTACGTTTCGATTTGGACATTTTCTCAACCGCGCCGCGTTTCACAGGCGCGCCAGTGTCCACATTATAAAGCGCGCCGTCTTGCTCAACCACATCGCTCGGGGATAGCCATTGCCCCTCTTCTGAGAGATAGGTTTCATGGGTGATCATGCCTTGCGTAAACAGGCCGTCAAAAGGTTCACCTGAGGGCAGGTCTAAGAGGCCAACATCACACATGGCGCGCGTAAAAAATCGCGCATAGAGCAGATGCAGGATAGCATGCTCTACCCCGCCGACATATTGGTCCACGGGGAGCCAATAGGCTGCTTCCTTAGCGCAATTATCTGGTCCGGCGGCAAACCGGGTAAAATACCAAGAGCTGTCGACAAATGTATCCAGCGTATCGGTTTCGCGCATGGCGGGGCCACCGCATTTGGGGCAGGTTACATGCTTCCAGTCCGGATGCCGATCTAGCGGATTACCGGGCAGGTCAAAACTGACATCTTCAGGTAGGGTTACAGGCAACTGATCGGCGGGTACGGGTACGATATCGCATGCCGGGCATTTGATTACAGGGATAGGACAGCCCCAATAGCGCTGGCGGGAGACGCCCCAATCGCGCAGGCGATATTGCGTCTGGCCTGTTCCGCGCTCCATCGCCTCAAGATGTGCAATCGCCGCCTCAATGCCCGCTTCGCGGGCCAAACCGTCAAGAAAATCAGAGTTGTAGAGCTGGCCTGGCCCGGTATATGCCTCATTGTCTATGTGGAAACTCTCTGAACCTGCACCGTCCGGCAGGACAACCGGTTGAACGCTTAGGCCATATTTGCGGGCAAAATCAAGATCGCGCTGATCATGTGCCGGGCAGCCAAATATCGCCCCTGTGCCATAGCCCATCAGGACGAAATTGGCGATCCAAACAGGCAGAGTTTTTGTCTCATCAAAGGGATGTTTAACGGTTAGCCCAGTATCGAAGCCAAGCTTTTCAGCCGTTTCAATGGCTTCTTCAGATGTGCCGATCTGGGCACAATTTTTCCTGAAGGCTTCAATATCCGGGTTTTGGTGGGCAAGATGAAGCGTGATTGGATGATCAGGCGACAGGGCGATGAAACTTGCCCCGAAAAGCGTATCCGGACGGGTTGTGAAAACCTCTATATCTTCATGCCCGGTTTGCGCCGCCTCATCGCATAAGGCAAATTTCACCCGTGCGCCCTCAGAGCGACCAATCCAGTTGGCTTGCATAAGGCGCACTTTTTCCGGCCAGCGGTCGAGGCCTTGCAATCCCTCCAACAGCGCGTCGGCATAGTCTGTAATCTTCAAAAACCATTGGGTTAGCTCGCGCTGCTCAATTTCTGCGCCAGAGCGCCAGCCCTTGCCATCAATCACCTGCTCATTGGCTAGAACAGTCTGGTCTACAGGGTCCCAGTTCACCTTGGCTGATTTGCGATAGACAAGTCCATGCTGCATAAATTTCAGGAAAATGGCTTGTTGGAGGCCATAATAAGCCGCATCGCAGGTCGCAAATTCGCGTGACCAGTCGAGCGAGAGACCCAGCTGGCCGAGCTGGCCGCGCATATGGTCTATATTGGCATAGGTCCATGTTCCAGGATGCGTTTTGTGTTGCATGGCCGCATTTTCGGCTGGCATCCCAAAGGCATCCCATCCCATAGGGTGCAGCACATTATAGCCCTTGGCGCGCTTATGTCGGGCGACGACATCCCCCATGGCATAATTGCGCACATGTCCCATATGCGCATGGCCGGACGGATAGGGGAACATTTCTAGAATATAGGCTTTGGGCGCATCGCCAGCCTCATCTGGAGATTTGGCGCGAAAGATATCAGCTTCGGCCCAGGCCTCACGCCATTTCGGTTCAGCGATTTGCGGATTGTATTTTTCAGGCATGGTCAGGAAGCTCGCAAAGAGTCGTATTTCAGGGCTGTGTTGGCTTATGCAAAGCCTATGCCTCAAAGGTGCCGGATCGTCCAGTCATTGGCCTGAACTGATATCGCAGTTTCAGGACAAGACCCGCATAATGGCGATAGCGCGGCTTTCCAGGGTCTAGGATACATTGCGGGCTTTGTGATTCCTGCTTAAATAAGGGGCATGGCAGAGCATCAAACTGTGCAAGAGATCATTTTTCATCCACAGGCGATTGAATTCGTATCCTATCCCATATCTGTGGCGTCTGTGGCAAAGCGCCCTTACTTAGACAGGTCGAACATAAAAGAGATCAGGTTGTGTCGCTACCCACCCGAAGTGGTTACCCTGGAGGGGGAGGTTTTATTTATACCCCGACGCTATAGAAAACATCTGTGTCTTTTTGCGCGGGTTAACTCTGTTCCCATTATTGAGCGGGTGGATGCCTGGTCATTATTGACAGAACCCTTTCTGAACACAGAATTTGATGAGGATCATAAGCTAAGAACGCGGCAACAGCTTCAGGCCTGTGGGTTCTCCCAATCCGATATTACGACTATTCGTGAACATATTTCAAAACGAATGCGCCGCTATTATTCACTGATACGGGAAAGGGGCCATTTGGGGCTTTATGATGTTCTACGGGCTTTTGGTTTCAGTAATCGTCTCTGTTTCTTCAAAAAAAGAGCCCTAGCGCTCTATGATGAGTTTAACCGCATCAGTCACCGCGCAAATATTATCGCAGACGATAAGAGCCGCATGACACCAGAGGCCTTGCTGGCGCATAAGATTGACAGTCTTGCTTCGGATATTTTGCAGACTTTTGGTTCAAGCCCGCATTCAAAACGCTCTTTTCAGGACAGGCTGCAAGACCAGACGCAATGTGCGCATGTGCTTAAAGGCCCAATCCTTTCAAACTATAGCCAGCCACATAGAGCATATCATTCGGTTGGTCATGTTTTAAGCGTGCTCGATTATTGTGAAGTTTTATATGATGAAGAAAAGGGGGGTGATTATGATGCGGTGCGATTGGCGGCGCTGTTCCATGATATTATCTATGATCCGACCCGCAACGACAATGAAGAGAAAAGCGCAGATTTGCTGCGTTCAGAGGCCGGGCTGGACAAATGGGTTAGTCAAAAAGACCTTCAATTGGCCAGTGAGCTCATAATTATGACGAAAGACCATTTTGGAGCCCACACATATAATGAAAAAGTGCTCAGTGATGCGGATTTGAGCATCCTGTCTGAAGAAAACCGCATCTATGATGATTACGGCCATTCTATAAGGCAAGAATATGCACATATTGAAGACGCCGCTTTCAACCATGGAAGGCTGGCCTTTTTAAAGGGCGTCCTGAACTATATTGTGGAAAATAATCGGCTTTATCATTTCCTGCACCCTCTTCATGAGGCGCAGGCGGTCAAGAACCTTAACAGAGAGTACGACAATCTGACCCTGCAAATTTCACAGGCTTATTAGCGGAAATTTATGCAAGCCTCTAAGTGATATTATAGACGGTTGGGTGCCAGCCTATCTCACCTCAGAGGATTTGAGCGTGCGGGCGCGGGCGAGAATTTGATTTTCAATTTGCACCGTCGTGTCGGGGTGAATATCGCCATCCTGCCAAACCCCCGACGCATTTTGAAACTG
>JARFRJ010000432.1 GCA_029287305.1 Hyphomonas sp.
TTGAACGGTTAGGCCGCTTGGTGTTCCTTCGGCTTGGGGTCGCGCAGAACATACCCTCTGCCCCAGACCGTTTCGATGAAATGCTCACCGCCGGTAACTTTGGCAAGTTTTTTGCGTAATTTACAGATGAACACATCGATGATTTTCAATTCCGGCTCATCCATACCGCCATAAAGGTGGTTCAGAAACATTTCCTTGGTCAGCGTTGTGCCCTTGCGCAGGGATAAAAGCTCAAACATCTGATACTCTTTTCCGGTTAAGTGGACACGCTCGCCATCAACCTCAACGGTTTTGGCATCAAGATTGACCACAATAGTACCCGTTTTGATAACGCTTTCCGCATGGCCCTTGGAGCGGCGGATAATCGCCGTGATCCGGGCGATCAATTCATCTTTATTGAAGGGTTTGGTTAAATAGTCATCTGCGCCGAAGCCGAGTGTTTTCACCTTGGCCTCAATATCCGGATTGCCCGAAACAATCATGACGGGTGTATTGATCCGTGCCAGACGCAATTGCTTTAGCACATCATAACCGGAAATATCCGGCAGTGACAGGTCTAATAGGATGATGTCATATTCATAGACTTTACCCAAATCTATACCTTCTTCACCCAGATCCGTCGTATATATATTAAATCCTGCTGAGCCGAGCATTAACTCAATGCTTCGTGCCAGAGCGATATCATCTTCAATTAAAAGAACGCGCATGAGGATCTCCGAAATTCTAATAAAATTATGCGTTAATACTAATGGTTAACGCGGCTTTCTTTACAAAAGGTTAACACGTGCGCCAATATAAGGCAAATATAAACATTATGTAAACCATATTACAAATCATTACGGCGTTTAAGTCAAGAAATAGATTTCAGGTTGTTTTATTGAAAGCCAGTTCAGGGATGCGTCCGAGGGAGAAACCGTTAGATTATTTAACAAGTCCCACGCCTTATCTGCCAAAGTATTTTAGGAGGAGGGGCAAGGGTGATCAATGCGATCCGGTCTTGTAGGCGTTTCTGCCCCTTTGTCTCTTATGCCCCAAATTTGGCCCAAATATGGGGTGCCTGATTTTGTGCCGGCCTTGATTCCGATGATGGTGATAAGTCGCGTGATTGCCAATACCAAAAACTGTAAAGGAAACGGATTATAGAGCGCAAAAATTATAAGTCCTCATGGAGTAGACCCTATCGTTTTGTGAAGGGTCTATACGGACGTATATTGAAAGACGGTCTTAAGGGCGTTTTCCTTGGATAAGTCCTCTTCTGGGGGGGGGTGAAAGCCGGCCTAAAATAAGGAATTTCACGATATAAACGTAAGAATTGATATTCAACCGTCTGTGAAAATTAGGCTAGAATTTTTTTGAAGGCGGTGTTTTTTCAAGACTCCCGTTTTATCAAAGGCTTGCTTATATCGCCCCTTATTGTTGATCGTGGTCAACCCCTAAAATTCACGAATCAGTCAGTTTCCGCGCTAGACATTTTGTCATAAAAGCGTAGTACTAACGCTCAATAATTAAGACTATCTCTTATATTTTGCAAACCAATCCACACCCGCGCCTAACGCTTGGCAGCGCTCTGGAAACTTGTGTTTAATGTCTGCACATATAGGAACTTTTAAGGCTTGGGACGCCGCCAGCGGCGCTCTGGCTGCGTATGTATATTAAAGCTGTATATTGAAGATGTATATTAAAGAATGGGGGTGTAGACGAGCATGTATGACCGTGGCAGTAAATCCAAGACATATACCTCACCAGATGGGGCCAGCTTCCAAGAAATGGGCCAGCAAACTGGCGAGGAAGTGGCCAAGCAAGGCCCTGAGGTTTGGCAATTGGTGCGTCAGACATTGCGCGCGCAAATGGATGCTGGCGAGTATGATAAATGGATTAAGGGCCTACGCTTCATCGCTGATTATAATGGCAGTGCTGTCATTGTTGCGCGTACGCAATTCATGTTTGATCGCGTTCACACAGACTATAAGCGCTATTTGCAGAAAATCTGGAAACGCTTTGATCCGCTAGAACGGGCCATCCGTCTGGAATGTTGGGAAAGTGCGCCAGCAGAAATTACTGATTTTTTTGATTATCCCTGGCCATGCGATACATCCCTAGCGCCCGCATCAGAAGACGAGGCGGCGGCTAAAACGTCTCTGAACCCGGCTTTGCAAATGCGCTTTGAGACGCTCGTGACGGGGCCTTCAAATGCCGTCGCTTATAAAGTGGCCCGCAGTATTGTCACCGATGCGGAAGCGGTGCCCGCCTCTGTGATTGTCATTAACGGGACCCAGGGTGTTGGAAAAACACATTTATTGAAATCGATTGAAGCCAGTCTTGAGGCGCGCACCAAAATTAAGCTGGCTTATATTTCGGCTGAGGAATTCTTGGTGGCCTATGTGGAAGGCGCGCAAAATGGCGATACACGTGCGCTTAAAGCGCGTGTGCGCAATGCTGATATTGTCCTATTTGATGATTTGCAGAATATTGCCGGAAAAAAAGGGACAAATGCGGAATTGACCGGCACGATACGCACGGTCAGCGAAGGCGGCGGTTTGGTGGTCTTGACCGCAGATAGAGCCCCCTCGCAGATGCAGGGTCTGTCAAGCGGACTGATGACGGTTATGAAGGGGGCGGCCTGTATCCAGATCGATCTGCCCGATGATGAGATGCGCTATCAGATTGTTGCCGAACGCGCGCGCGCGCTCACAGAGGTTTCGCCGCGTTTCGTTCTCGATACGATGATGTGCCGCGAAATAGTTCAGCGTGTGCAGGGTCCGGGGCGTGATTTATGCGGCGCCGTTTTAAGCCTTTATACGGAGACAGGTCTCGGCGAAACCACACCGGACATGGAGACCCTTGATCGGGTTTTGTCCCGCCAATATAAACCGGTTCCGATTACCGCCGACATGATCAAGCGGGCCATTTGTCAGGTTTTCGATATGACCCGGTCCGATCTGGAAGGCGCGCGAAAATTTGAGCGTTTTGTACATGCGCGTCAGATGGGCATGTATCTTTTGCGGGAATTAACCGGGAAATCTTTCCCGCAAATTGGCCAATATTTTGGCAAACGTCATCATACAACGGCTTTGTATGCTTGGCGAAAAATCCATAAGGCCTTGCCGCAAAACGCCAGACTGGCCGCCGAGATCACGCATGTTCGACAAATTCTACGGCAATTCCAGGCGGGCTCGGCCTGAGCATATTTAAGGCTTGCTTTTTGACAGAAATCATCGAGTCTGGGAAAAGAGACATCTAGCTGATTCGAGCAGTGCTTCCCCTCCATTGCGCATTGCCTGAACACGCATTACGCTAAGGTTTGATGATAACCAGGTCTGACAGGTTGATGATATGAAACTGACCCTTGAACGCACGCATTTACTCGACGCTCTTTCCCATGTCCAGAATGTCGTAGAGCGCCGTAATACAGTCCCAATCCTGTCAAATGTGCTTTTATCTGCTGAGGGCGATCGTCTGACCATTACGGCGACCGATCTGGATGTAGAGGCTTTTGACGTCGCCATGGCCCGTATTGACCAGCCGGGTTCTGTGACGGCCCCCGCCCAAACGCTGTTTGATGTGGTCCGTAAACTTCCCTCTGGCGCGGATATAGAGCTGGAATTACAAAGCGATAATGAGCGCTTGGTCTTGCGTTCGGGACGCTCGCGCTTTGCGCTGCCAACCTTGCCGGCCTCTGATTTTATGACCCTGTCAGCAGATTCTGGCGGTGTTGAATTCGAGCTTTCATCTGCGGATTTGAAACGGCTTATCGAGAAGACCAAATTTGCAATGTCGACAGAAGAAACCCGCTATTATCTGAACGGCATATATCTGCATATTGTAGAAAATGAAGATGCCGTTTTGCTGCGGGCGGTGGCCACAGACGGACATCGTCTGGCCT
>JARFRJ010000433.1 GCA_029287305.1 Hyphomonas sp.
GATGTATTGCGCGAAAAACCGTCTTCCACAGGTCTCATCATGCGCTTCCAGTAGCGGCGGGCCGCGAAGGCTTCCTGATTGTCAGGATCTCCAGATTTGACCTGAGATGCGATCTCGAAAAGGTCCGCGGCGCTTTCATCACAGGCTTGGAGAGCTTGCGCTTGGGCTGTGATCTTGGCTTTGATGATCGATTGCCAAAGGCGTTTCTTTTTCGGTTTGCTTAAAGCTGCCTGAGCGTCGATAATATGGCCTTGCGCGTGATGACCGCAGACAGGCCAGACGATTGATGCGGGGGTCTGATCAGCACCACATAGTATCACGGGGATATTTTCTTGCGCCAGACGGGCAAGAATATTCAAGGAAATGGACGCACCATATCCGCGAACAATAAGCGCGCCTATATCGGGCAGTGGAACCCGGCCAATTTCTTCCCTATTTCGGGACAGCTTAAGAAATCCCCTGAAAAGCGAAACATGCACATTTTCACTTGAAATTTCTACAATTCTATTCTGCATAATGGCTCGCATGTAGAGTATACGGAAAGTAGGGTGTGATGAAACGTAGAAAATATGCCATGATTATTATTTGTGACGTTTGACTTTGCCGGATGGAGAGACAGAGATACTCACAGCCTTGGCTTTTTGTAAGGATGAAGGTGCCATAATAATATCACGTAACTTTTTTTCCCTTATTCGAGCTGAGCTGTTCGCTTGCATGTGTTCGGCCATTTGTATTCTACCCTTTGAAAACTTGTAGACGATCACACATTGGCGCCCAGCAGGGCCCTCTATCTCCAACATATCTCCCTTGCGAAGGCGCATGAGAAGATTTTGCCCATCCAAACCTTTACGTATCTGCCACCAATTCTCGTCTTTCTGCGCCATTTGATAGGCTTGAAATGTGGTGATGACCTCTCCGGTCCATTTACCCTTATGGTTGACCCAGATATCGTAACAATAATTGCTGTCACCTTTATATGCTTTATGATGTTCTCCATCCTTGCCATGCTGGACCGTAATAAAACTTGATGGTTTCAGGCAGGCGTGTATGCGCACGCTGTGTACGCCTTGCGGTTTCACGGACTGTCCGGCATTTAGAAGCGCTTCTTTGAAGGCTTTTTTGGAAAGTCCTTCTATTGCGTTGAGACATAGCTGTCGCAGCACTGGATCGACAATTTTCTCGACTTCTTTTTGGGATAGGTTTTCCAGTGATTTGCGTGTGACCAAGGTGACCGCGCCTTTTTCGTCTGTCTCTCCTAATATGCCATAGGCCGTTTCATTATGCATGGCGCTGTGAAATCCGTGATCAGGCTTATGCGACACGATCAGTTTTGACAGTCGGTCTTCGGCGGATTTGCGATAACGCTTGAGCGGCTGCGCCAATATCTTCATTATCTCCGATTTCTGCGCCGGGTCTTCGCGCTTTGACAGGTCAGCTGCACATTTGACCATCGCCTGATCTGTCAAAGCGACAATCAGCGCGTCTACGGCGTGGTGGCGATGATCTGTCCGGTCCTTGCGATTGCTGCCAGTTAGGCCGGTCAGCTTGTTAAATCCGGCATATTGGCGCAAATCAGATGTCAGCCGTCCTGGAACCGCCCATACTTGACGGGCTTGCCCTTTACGGCCCTGTCCTTCGAACAAAGCCTCCATGAAAGTCTTGCCGAGGCGGGATATATAGCGCGTATCGTTAAGTTGACGGGCTAGAAAGCCGCCGCCGCGATCTTCCCATCTTTCCATAGCGTCCGGCGCAAAGCGCCAGATTTTAGCTTCAGGCAAAGAGCCGGCACGCTGTGCGATATCTTCCCAGTTAAACTCTCCGGGATTATGGCCAAACGCCTCAAAAGGGGCATTGTTTTTCTTAATACGGTTTGCATCTCGAAACGACAGCACCTTGTTGGTAAAGCTGTCATCAAGCGTTTTTGACAAGGGCAGGATGTGTTCGATCTCAATATTCGAGGTGAAAAGATCCGTTTTGTTAATTGTTCGCCCTGTGAAGACGCAAACCGCGAACCCTTTAAAGGCCTTCTCGGCTTCTTCGTAGAGCCGGAGTTTTAGGCGGTTGGCATGATTTGGCGTGCAGTTCAGTTCCTCCAGACACGCATTTCGCTTTTCATTGTTGGTTTGATTTTTGGATTGCTCGCTTTCCAGTTCGGTTAGGCCGCGGGCTGACAATGGCAGGTCGCGTGCCAATTCCAGCACGGTCTGTGCCGGTGGCCCCCATCTTCGGATCAAGTCATTCATAACTTTGCGCAGTTCATTCAGTGCTACATGAACGGTCGGGTTGTTAATCCGACCAAATTTTTCTTCCGGGTTTTTCGGATTTTCCTTTTCATGAGCCGTGTAACGGCTCAGGATTTTACCGTAATAGGGAAGTTCATTTTGATAGACGACACCCGTTCCCAAAGCTCTGTGATCCTCAAATTCGGCAGATGCAGCTTCATCATATCTTTGCCCGGCTTCCAGACGGGGAATAAGGCGGCTTAAGGCCAGTATTGATAATTTGCCATGACTTTGCGGTAAACGCGTATTTGAAACGGCCAAAGCCTGTTCCCGTGACAGGTCATAATTTTGCGTAAGCCAGTCTATCAGTTCAGCTTCTTCTTCAGTTTCAAGGAGGTGAATGACAATTTCATCCTGGGCATGTCGAGGCAGGTCCGCCCAGCCCTTGCCCCAAGCATCGTCCTGTATAAGGCGGGCCGCTGTGGCATCGCCAACAAGATGCTTGCGCTTGCGGCTTTCATGACTGAAAATCTGCGATTCCGGAAAGCCCAGTTTTTTTCGAATGCTTTTAAATGTGCGCTGTCCTTGTTTTGATGTCGGGTTCATAAGGAATTCAATCAGTATATGGCGCTGATCTTCGGTCAGGGGCTCGGAGCGATATCCAGCGGCGCCAACTTTGAGATTATTCACCTCCTCAAGGACCCGCGCATATTGCGCAGATGGAAGGGCTTTTGGCGCGCGGGGCTCGCCCTCGATAAATGTGCATTTCCCGACGCTCTGCGGCTTGAGCGGGCGTTGAAATTCAATGATATGGCGCAGGTTTTCGCGCGCCTCTTCATTCATAATGTTAGGGTGATAGTCAGCTTGCTGGGCCCAAATCAGATCGAACTCATCCAAAATCATGGCCCGGTCGGGATAATAGTCATAGGATATTTTTGAGCCTACCGCGCGTGCTTTGACGCGGGCCTTGGGCAGGGGCTTGCCTTCATTAGGAGCTGCGGATTTATTGGCCCTATATTGTGCTAGGCGCGGACGTCCATAAAGTTCCCCCAGCGTGCGTGCGCCTTCCTGTTCAAGCATTTTCCGCGTCTTTTCGATGGCTTTGAGCATGGTCCCGTCACTGTCCCCGTCGGTCTTGCGGTTAGATTTGAACCCTCGGCGTTTCTGCAAGTGGAAGAGGGCGCGGCCAATTTCAAACAGCTCCAATTCTTCGTCTAAAGCCAGTGTGCGCAGTATCCACGGATCAAGGGCTTTCAGTAATTTTTGCTCGGCCTGGACCTTTGGCATCAAGCCAGCATCAATCAGGGTATGAATCATGGCGCCGCCACGCCCGAGACGACGATCCCGGTTGCGGCGCATACCCCGTACTTCACGTCTTTGCACTGCGTTGGAAGAGTTTTTCTTGGGGTCGCGGCCATTTGAAAAAATCCGAACGCCCATATCCATTAATTGCCGTGGCATAAGGTCGTCAGAAAGCTGAACCGCAGCCCATCCTAGGGAGTTTGTACCTAAATCAATTCCGATACGATACTTCATTATTCATGCCTCTGTATGTGACCAATTTACAACTTGCAAAAGTATTGCAAAATCTGCTAAATAGAAAGAGCATTTCTAGCACTCTGGAAAAGTCGAACTTTCCGTTAACAAGAACTTGAAAGTTCACGAAATGCGAAGGCGAGCCACGGTTCGCCTTCTTTTATGGGGCATATACCTTTGGACTATAGTTTCCATTTAACTTGGATGTCTTTTTCACATGGGTCGCATGCATTTTGCCGACAAGCTTGGACAACAAAGCTGGGCAGCGCAATGACGAGCAGCGCGACTTAGCGGGAGGATCAGCGCTTTGATCGGATACGCTTGTCCTGCGTCTTTATGCGGGTGAGTTATCAATCATATGCGACAGGGAAGCGGTCAGGAAAACATCCAAATCTCCATCGAGTACGGCGGATATGTTTGAGGTTTCCACATCTGTGCGCAAATCCTTGACCAATTGATAAGGCTGCATCACATATGAACGAATTTGATGCCCCCAACCGATATCGCTTTTGGCCTCATGGGTCTCTTGCTGGACCGCCAATTGTTTTTGCAATTCGGCCTCATAGAGCCGCGCGCGCAGCATATTCCAAGCGGTCTCCTTATTCTTGTGCTGGGATCGGCCATTTTGGCAGGCGACAACAATCCCAGTCGGAATATGGGTCAGTCTGACGGCACTGTCGGTCTTATTGACATGCTGACCGCCGGCGCCTGAGGCGCGATAGGTATCGGTGCGCACATCCGCCTCATTTATATCGATCTCTATTCGGTCATCAATCACCGGATAGACCCAGACGCTGGCAAAACTTGTATGTCGGCGCGCATTGGAATCAAAAGGGGAAATACGCACAAGCCGATGCACCCCGCTTTCAGATTTGAGCCAGCCAAAGGCATTCTTGCCTTTAATCACCAAAGTCGTGGACTTTATTCCAGCTTCGTCCCCTTCATGGGCTTCCGCGACATCGATTTTATAGCCCTGACGTTCAGCCCAGCGTATATACATACGCCGCAGCATACCGGCCCAATCCTGGCTTTCTGTGCCGCCAGCACCGGCATTGATTTGCAGATAGGTGTCATTGCCATCCATCTCACCGGACAATAAGGCTTCCAGTTCAGCCGTTTCAGCCCTTTTCGCGGCTGCTTTCAGGCTTTGAGAGAGCTCTTCCACAAGCGAGGGGTCTTCTTCCTCGGCAACCATGTCGAGTAAAGCCTTGGCGTCTTCGGTCTCTGTTTGAAAAGCCCTGACGACCTGAATGCCATCACTGAGACGGGTGCGTTCCTGCATACGCTCCTGAGCAAGGCCGGGATTATCCCAAAATCCAGGCTCTTCGATCAGGGCGTTCAGTTCGTCCAGACGTTTTGTAGCGGTATCCCAATCAAAGACGCCTCCTTAGCAGTTCGACAGACTGCTCAATACGTTCAATCAGGCTTTGTATCTCTTGTGACACATCTCTCTCCTCGGTGCAGACGCTTGTCTAGACAAGGCTGGGCGTCAAGTAAACTTAATATGGGCCTTCTTCAATCGTCTCATCCTCAGGCGGGCTGGCCACAGGGATCAGATTTCCCTCTTCATCATATTCCGGGTCAACCTCTGGAATATTGACGGTTTGGGATGTCTGGATATTTGTATCCGTCTCATTTACAGGCGAAAACAGGCCGCCAGAGCTAAATAGGGATGTATTTGTGTCTTCTAGGTTCACGCCCGGCTCTGTTCCAGGCCGATAAGCTTCAATGACGCGGCGTGTTGTCGAGGGGGTCGGCAATTCACCAGTCTCAGAATCAATCTCAACCAGGCGCACGCCGGGCGGAATACGAAACGGTAGGGCAGGTTTGCTTGCTAATGCGTTCCGCATGAAATTGGCAAAAATCGGCGCGGCAACTCTCCCGCCGCTTTCATTGGGCCCAAGCGTTTTAGGCTGATCATAGCCGACCCAGACCCCAACCACGAGGTCTGGCGAATACCCTAGGAAAAGCGCATCAATATAATCATTCGTTGTGCCAGTTTTCCCCGCCAGAGGCTTATTGATAGACGCCGCTATTCTGGCCGTACCATGGGTGACAACCCCTTCCAGTATATGCGTAATCTGATAGGCCGTCACAGGGTCTAGGACTTGTTCGCGCAGGTCTTCAAAACTTGGCGGTGCTTGG
>JARFRJ010000505.1 GCA_029287305.1 Hyphomonas sp.
ATCGTGATCAGGATCAGCATGATAAAGCGCATGACACCGCTTTCGGTTTTCAACGCATTCAGAAAAGGTCCATTGCGCTCTTTCCAATCTTCCAGACGAAAAGGTGGGGTGAGATTTTGCGCGATATTTTCCCGCGCGGCCTCTGTTGCCATATACTCGTCTAGGCGAATATCTAGGAGCTGCACAACGCCTTTTTGTTGAATGAAAAGCTGTGCCTGCTGGAAAGGCATAAAGATATAGGCCGCATCCAACTCAAAACTGCCAGTTTCAATAAATCCGCCCACTATGTAGGTTTTCGAGGTTGGCTTTTGCCCCATAATCGTGGCGGGTCCCTTCGCGCCGATCAAGGTCACCGGCGTGCCTTTGATCACGCCGAGGCGCCGCGCCAATTGGCTGCCCATAAGGATCGTATTACCGCCATGACGACCGACCCCATATTCGGCGACCTCCTGACTTAAAAAATCCTTGTAAATACTCAAATCCTCTGCCCGCACCCCGCGCACAATTGCACCGCTCTGGGCCCAATCCGCATCGGCCAGAACCTGGCCTTCTAGGCTCGGTGTGACGGTCGCGACACCATCAAGACTTTTCAGAGTTTCCGCTATTGAGAAGGCTTCTTCTTCCGGCATCATATTGAAAACAGCAAAGACATGCCCCTGCCCGCCAATCAGTGCATTGGTAATTGTCATGCGAAAGCCCGTCATCAGTGACATGGTCACGATCAAGGCAATCACCGCCAGCATAATGCCGAGAAATGAGATAATCGATACCAGAGAGGCCCCGCCATTCTCACGCCGGGCCCATAAATATCGCCAAGCCAGCGAGCGCTCTAAAGCGCCAAATGCGCGGGGTCGGGAGGGGTCACGCGCCATTAAGCCGCTTTCATCCGTGTAATCGCCTCAACTAAGGAGCATTCTATGCGCGCGCCATCTCGACGGGATTTAAGTTCAACCCTGCCTTTTTCTGCCGCTTTCGGTCCGATAATGATTTGCCAGGGCAAGCCTATCAGGTCCATACGTGCAAATTTGCTGCCGGCCCGCTCATCTGTCTCATCATAGAGCGGATCAAACCCAGCCGCTTGCAGCTCTTTATAAGCGGCCTCACAAGCGGTCGCAGTGGCCTCATCCTTAGGTCGCATTGAGATCAATCCGACATCAAAGGGGGCGATACTGGCCGGCCAGACGATGCCCGCCTCATCATGACAGGCTTCAATAATCGCACCGGCGAGCCGCGAAACGCCAATCCCATAAGAACCGCCATGAATATCGACAAGCTGGCCATCCTTATTCTGAACGGTGGCTTTCATAGGCTCAGAATATTTGGTGCCAAAATAGAAAATATGCCCAACTTCAATGCCGCGTGCGGCAATTTGGCGTTCCTTTGGCACACGGGCAAAGGCCTCGGCATCATGCTTTTCATCCGTAGCCGCATAATATTGCGTGCGCTTTTCCATTTCCCGGGCGAGCGCATCCTGATCCTCAAAATCAAAGTCTAGACCGGGCACAGGCACATCCAATATGGCTTTGTCGCAGAAAATAGCGCTTTCGCCGCTTTCCGAGAGAATCAGAAATTCATGGCTCAAATCCCCACCAATCGGCCCAGGATCGGCTTTCATCGGAATAGCTGTGACGCCCAGACGGTGAAACGTGTTCAGATAAGCTGCAAACATCTTTTGATAGGATAGACGGGCACCGGCTTCATCCAAGTCGAAACTATAGGCATCTTTCATATAAAACTCACGCCCGCGCATAACGCCAAAGCGGGGGCGAATTTCATCCCGAAACTTCCATTGCTGATGATAGAGATTGAGCGGTAATTGTTTATAGCTTTTGACATAGGCGCGAAATATTTCCGTAATCAGCTCTTCATTGGTCGGCCCATAAAGCATGTCCCGGCCACTGCGATCGGTGATCCGCAGCATTTCCTCGCCATAATCATCATAGCGACCTGATTCGCGCCAAAGATCCGCCTGTTGCAGGGTTGGCATCAGCATTTCGATCGCACCGGCCCGGCCCATCTCTTCGCGTACGATTCGTTCGATATTCTTAAGAACTTTGAAACCAAGCGGCAGCCAGGAGTAAATGCCCGCGCCGCTTTGACGGATCATGCCAGAGCGCAGCATAAGCTGGTGCGAGGCAATCTCTGCATGAGAGGGGGCATCTTTGACAACAGGCAAGAAGAAGTTTGAAAGGCGCATCTGGGAACTCCGAAAGGGGCAGACTTAATTTAACGGGATGGGGGTTTCAAGCAGGGTCAAGCATCGGCAGGAAAATAGCTGCTATTAGCGTAATAAGCAAAGCACCGGCGGTGGCCCAACGTGCTTTTTTAGCTAGGTTAGGGGCGACAGGCGCGCCGCTTTCTGTGCCAGCTATATTGTCCTCATGGCTTTCATGCTGGCTTTGCACCCCAATTGACAGGCATGGCAAAAATACCAGCCACCAGCTCACAAAGAAAATAATCAAAATTTGCGCCCAATGCATAAGATATCCTCTTCAGTGGCCAGTTTTCGGCGTTTCCATCAATTCTATCAAAACGCCATTGGAGTTTTTCGGATGGATGAAAATAATTGGCGTGCCATGCGCTCCTATTCGCGGTTCCCCTAGCACTGTGGCACCGCGCGCATGCATCGTGGTAACCGCCTGATCAATATCGGGCACCTCAAAACACACATGATGTTGACCGCCTTTAGGGTTTTTCTGGAGGAAATTCCAGATCGGCGAGGTCTCATCTAGGGGTTCAATCAATTCAATCTGACTGTTTGGTAAATTTACAAAACAAACCTTCACACCCTGAGCAGGCATATCAAAAGGTGTCGTAATATCGCTCACCCCATAGAGTGTACGATACGTCTCTATAGCCTCTGTCAAAGATGGAACAGCGATTCCAACATGATTTAAACGTCCTATTTGCATAGCATGGGTCTCCTTAACGAAACGTAAAGCTGGCCGAATGAATATTCAGCTTAGCATTATAGTCCCAAGCCTTGCATCCAAATTTCAGATTAAATCCTGTTAAACAGACAAGCGCATAGGACATTTTCAAGGTCGCTTATACGCGCATAATCAGGACATCAATGAGAGGCTTTTTGCGCATGGCTTTCTCGCATGTCTTTTTGATAGCGCGCTGCAATCGTTTTTCAATCTGCTCATCTGAGCCCCGCGCGGTTGGAGACATCGCTTTGAGGGCAGTTTCTGCCACGTCTTCGATAATATCCAGCACCTCATGGGCTTCGCCGCCATCGGCCTCGGAAAATCCGCGTGCGGTACATAAGGGGCCATCGAGAATTTGACCCTTCTTATTAAGAGCAATAGCGAGGCTGACACAGCCCTGATGGGCAAGTTTGCGTCTTTCGCGCAATCCAGCAGATCCATCTGGAACCAAATATGTACCTTCCAAATGCAAACGCCCGGACGGGACATTATCAATAAGGCGAGCCGGGCCAGGGGCGAGGCGCACCATATCGCCATTATTGGGTGTTGCGACCTGTTTTACCTGTAATGATTTAGCATATTTGGCATGTTCCAGAATATGTCGTCTTTCGCCATGCACAGGAACAGATATTTCAGGTCTGACCCAGCCATACATGCGGGCAAGTTCATCGCGGCAGGGATGACCGGAGACGTGGATTGGGGCCTCCAGCATATCTGGTGTCATCAGATTAACTCCGGCATTAGCCAATGCGTTTTGCATTTCAAAAATACCGCTCTCATTGCCGGGAATTGTGCGCGAGGAAAAGACCACTGTATCCCCTGCCCCCAAAGTGACATGTCGATGCTCGCCCCGGGCAATGCGCCCAAGGGCAGCGCGAGGTTCACCCTGGGACCCGGTGCACAGATAGAGGATTTTCTCAGCCGGAAAAAAACCGGCCTCATCATCGCGCACAAAGTCTTGTACCCCTTTGAGATATCCAGCCTGTTTGGCCGCACTTGTCACTTTATGCATGGAGCGCCCCAGCAGGCAGACCCGGCGTCCGGCCGCCTCTGCGGCAAGAATAATACTTTCCACCCGAGCCACATTAGAGGCAAAAGTGGTAACCGCGACCTTGCCCGGTAAATCTGCGATCAAATCCTTAAGCGCGCTGCGAACGCCAGCCTCAGAGCCTGCTTCGCCCGCTTCAAACACATTGGTTGAATCGCAAACCATGGCAAGCACGCCCGTTTCGCCAAGCTCTTTGATCCGCGCCTCCGAAAAGTCATCGCCCAGCATCGGCGCAGGATCGATCTTCCAGTCCCCTGTATGGAAAATAAGCCCAAGCGGGGTTGTAATGGCCAGTGCATTCATTTCCGGTATGGAGTGTGTGAGCGGTACGTATTCGACGGAAAAAGACCCAATCTGGACTATATCGCCGGGTGCGATAGTTGATAGGGCGCCCGGGTCAACATCCCATTCGTGCAGCTTATGGCGCACAAGCTCAGCGCAAAAAGGCGTTGCATACATTGGCGCTTTAAATCTTGACCATAATAAGCCAGCAGCCCCGATATGATCCTCATGCGCATGGGTAAAGAAAATCGCCTCGACCCGCTCATCTTCCAGAAAAGACGGATCAGCGGTAATCAGGTCAATGCCGGGCGTATCAGCATTACCAAAAGTGACCCCCATATCAACAATGATCCAGCGTCGCTTATGCGCAGGCCCAAAGCCATAGGCATTTAAATTCATACCTATTTCCTGACAGCCGCCAAGAGGAAGAAAGACAAGTTCCGATGATTCAGTCATTTAAAGGCGCCTTTGTGGTGCGTTGATATATCTCCAAAAGCCCTCTAATGGTGACATCAAAATCATAATGATCAATAGTTTCACTGGCCCCCTCGAATAAGGAGGCAATTCCACCTGTGGCAATAACGGTCATCTGGCCCCCATATTCAGCTTTAATACGCTGAACTAGGCCGTCAATTAAACTGACATAGCCCCAGAAGACGCCCGATTGCATAGCCGACAACGTATCACCGCCGATCACCGTTTCAGGTTTTTGAATGGCAATACGCGGTAATTGCGCGGCCGCATCATGCAAGGCCCGCATCGACAGATTGATCCCTGGGCAGATAATACCGCCCTCAAATCCACCATCCGCCCCCACGACATCAAATGTGGTTGCGGTCCCGCTATCAATCACGATCAATGGGCCCTTATAGGCGACATGAGCCCCGACAGCATTGACAAGCCGGTCAGCGCCGGCCTGTTCAGGTCGCTTTATCCTGATATCCACACCCAGCTTCACATCAGGCTCACCGATAAAAAACGGCTCCACACTCAGATATCGACGGGCAAAATTGCGAAAATTGAAAATGGCTTGTGGAACCACAGTAGAGACAATACAGCCCGTGACTTTGCCAATAACAATATTGTGTATCTCACATAATTGCTTGAACCAGACGGCATAATCATCGGCTGTCCGCGATGCATCGGTGGCGAGGCGCCATTGCGATATCCAGCTTGTGCCATCATATAGCGCGAAAACACTATTGGTATTACCGACATCTATGGCAAGTAGCATGGCCGTCAGCTCACTTCTCTGATCAGATCAACATCACCTGATCTGATAATCTGGCGGCTGCCTGTTGGCAATTGCAAGATGAGAGCACCATCTGTGTCCAAATCGTCAAATATGCCTTCTAAAACCTCATTGCCAGCGCGAATGCGTACCTTGCCGCCATGACCGTCAGCCCGTTTGAGCCAAGCCTGCCGCGTGTCTTCAAAACCATACTCCAGGGCGCTCAGGCGCTCAAAAAAGCGATGCCGTAACACCTCAAACACGCGAGCGGATGTCAATGGGAGAAGATGATCTGCTTGCGAAAGCTCTTTCAGGCAGGCGGCGGCTTGGTCCAACCCTGAAGGCGCGTGGATTATATTGATCCCGATCCCGACAGCGACCCAGCGCGTCTGGTCAACTGTCCCGGATTCGATCAGGATGCCGCCAATTTTTGCGCCATTGCAGCGCACATCATTTGGCCATTTTAAAGCGATAGTCGCATTTGGGGCAAAATGCTCAGCCGTATCGGCAACCGCAAGACCGGCAGCAAACGGAATATGTGTCAACGCATTTAACGGGGCATGCCATTGAAACAATGCCGTAGTGTAGAGGTTTCCGACCTCTGAAACCCAAACACGCCCCAACCGTCCCCGTCCCCTGCCCTGACGATGCGCGCATATCCACTGATCTTCAAAATCGGCCTTTGCGGCCCGCCGATGTGCTTCACTATTGGTGCTGTCCAAGGTCTCAAACCAGGACACAGGCGCATTGGCTCTCATCAAGATAAACTCGATGCGGCCGCATCTGTCAGAGCCTCTATCTGACCAATCCAGATTAGGAAACCAATCGCCGCCAAGGAGGCCACCAAGACAATTAGGCGAACAGAGCGGTCAACCGGCTCAAAAGCCTCTAAAGCTGGCTTGAACCATATCACATGGATAATCCGCAAATAATAGGCCGCGGCAATGACGGAAGACAGGACGAGCACGATCGCCAGCCATAGAAAATCTGCCTCTATGGAGATTTGCAGGAGTCTCAGTTTTGGCCAGAACCCGCCGAGCGGGGGCAAGCCAGCGATGGAAACCAGCAATAAGGTCAGACCAAGCGCCAAGCCGGGATGCGCTTTATAGAGGCCGGACAGTTCATTAATGTCCTCCACCATTCCACCAGACCGGCGCATCGCCAAAACGCCAGCAAAAAGACCAAGAGAGGTCAGCGCATAAATCGTCATAAAGAGGAGCAATGGGGAGGCCCCCAATTCCATTCCAACCGATAAAGCAATGGTTGCATAGCCAATATTGGCGATCGAAGAATAGGCCAGAAGCCGCTTGATATTTGTCTGCGCCAATGCCCCAAAGGCACCGATCAGCATAGATAGGGTGGCGATGATAACGAGAATTAACTGCCAGTCCTCTATCAGCGATCCAAACACAGTAAACAGGATGATCGCAAAAACACCCATACCAGCAAATTTTGGCGCGGTGGCAAAAAAAGCGACCACAGGTGTCGGCGCGCCTTCATAGACATCTGGTGTCCAGACATGCATGGGCGCAGCAGAAACTTTAAAGGCAAGCCCCGATATCATCAGCACCAGTCCAAAAATAAAGCCAACAGAGACGTCTTCAGAGGATGCAAATTCAGCGATATCGCGATAGCTCGCCGATCCGCTATAGCCATATATCAAGGACGCCCCATAGAGCAAAAGGCCAGAGGCTAAAGCGCCGAGGACAAAATATTTCAATCCCGCCTCCGAAGATCGCGGACTGTCTCTATTAAAGGCAGCGAGGATATAGGAGGACAGGCCCAATATCTCAATACCCATATAGAGGGTCATCAAATTCGCGGATGACAGAATAAGCCCCATGCCGAGAGCCGAAAAGATAAACAGGATGGGATATTCATAACGGCGCGTCTTATGACGGCTCATAAAGCCGTCTGAGATCAATAGCGCTAATCCGGCAAGGCTGTAGCAGAATATTTTAATGTAATTTGTGAAAGGGCTAGAGACGATGAGATCATTAAACGCGCTGCCACCCTCATAGGTAAGCACGGCGATAAAGGCTGCGATAAACAGGGTAAACGCCGCCAAGCGGTATGATAGGGTAATAAAACTATCCCGGAAAATCGCGCCAAGGGTCAGCCCGACCAATCCTGCAATGGCGAGAAAAAGCTCAGAGCCTGCCCCGTTCAGGAGTGTTGTAAAATCCATGCTCGCCTAACCTCCTGCCATCTCGGCCAGTATGCGCGCGACGGCGCTGTCTGTAATATTGAAAATCAGCCAGGGGGCAATGCCGAATATAATCGTCGCTGCAGCCAGCGGGGCTAGGGTAAGCACTTCCAGCCGGGTCAAATCCTTGATCCCCTCCAGCGCTGAATTCGTCATCGGGCCAAATATGGTTTCCCGATAGAGGCGCAGCATGTAGACAGCGGAGAATATCACGCCCAGAGCCGCCCCAACCGCGACCCAGCGCGCCGCCAGAAACCCACCTGCCATGCTCATAATCTCACCCACAAATCCGGATGTCCCCGGTAATCCGACATTGGCCATGGTAAACAGCATGAAGAAAGCTGCATAAACGGGCATAGCCGTGACGAGGCCGCCATAATCAGCGATTTTGCGCGTATGCATGCGATCATAGACAACGCCGACAATCAGAAACAGTGCGGATGAGATAAAGCCATGCGAAAGCATCTGGAAGACCGCGCCCTGCACCCCGATTGTATTGAAAGAAAATATTCCAAGCGTGACAAATCCCATATGCGCAACCGAGGAATAAGCAATCAACTTTTTCATATCCGTCTGGCGGAAGGCAACCAAGGAGGCATAGACAATCGCGATAACGGACAGGGCAAAAACAAAGGGTTGAAAATCGAGACTGGCATCAGGAAACATCGGCAGCAAAAAGCGTAGCATGCCATACGCGCCAAGCTTTAGAAGAATTCCCGCCAGAATGACAGAGCCCGCGGTCGGGGCTTCCACATGAGCGTCTGGAAGCCAGGTATGGACCGGCCACATGGGCATTTTCACCGCGAAACTGGCAAAGAAAGCAAGCCATAGCCATGTCTGGGCCGCCGGGCTGAAGGCAAATTGCTCAAGCGCTTCAAAATCACTCGTGCCTGCAACACTATACATATAGATCATCGCGATCAGCATAAAGAGCGAGCCGAGCAGCGTATAGAGGAAGAATTTAAACGCTGCATAAATCCGGTTTGCACCGCCCCAAATACCGATAATGAGAAACATCGGGATAAGCCCAGCCTCAAAGAAAATATAGAAGAGGAAAAGGTCAAGCGCCGTGAAAACGCCAATTACAAGCGTTTCCAGCAGGAGAAATGCGACCACATATTCTGTCAGGCGCATCTTGATACTGTTCAGACTGGCGATGAGGCAAAGCGGTGTGAGGAATGTTGTCAACAGAATGAGCGATATAGACAGCCCATCAACGCCCATTTTATAACTGATATTCCCAAACCAAGCGGCCTGTTCGACCATTTGATAGTCCGCCACATCCTTGTCGAAACTGACAAAGAACACAAAAAGTGAAAGCAGAAATGTCGCTATACTCACGAAAATACCTGCCCAAAGTACATCTTTGGACCCTGCTTCCTGCCCATCCTGGCGGATTGCGCCGCTGATCAGAAGGATAATGCCTGCGCCAATGGCGGGCAGGAAAGTCAGAAGACTTAAAATAGGTATACCATCCATTAGCTTGTCCCCCCATTCACAATAAAGAAGACAAAGCCGAAAAGGAGCACGCCGCCAATAATGATAAAGGCATAATGATAAAGGAAACCCGTATGCATGGCACTGATCCGGCGGGCACCCCAATTGGCAAGACGCGTCATACCATCCGGTCCAAGCCCATCAATAAGTTTCTTATCGCCTATTTTCCACAAAGTATCGCCCAAGCCGCGCGTCAGCTTGACGAAGCTTGCCTGATAAATTTCATCAAAATACCATTTATTATAGAAAAGACTGTGTAGAGGCCCCCCTTGATCCGCCATGGTTTTGCCTATCCCGCGATTAAAGTAATAGGTGAAACTAGCGACCAGAAAGCCGATTATGGTGACAAAGAGCGGGGCCCAGAAAACCCATTCATAGCCGCCCTTATATTTCATCGCGTCGATACCTGCGATGACCGTATTGTCAGCGCTGTGATAAATCGCTCCGGCCCAGAACGCTTCGCTATGATGGAACATGGGATCATAGAACAAAACCCCGGCAAAAATTGCCCCCAATGCCAAAAGTCCAAGCGGGATGAGCATAATAGCGGGACTTTCATGTGGTGTGAAAGGCCCATGGCTGTGATGATCATCATGCCCGTGCGCGTCATCTGAGTGAGCCTGCGCATGCGCCTCTGTCCCTGCTATATCGCTGGCTCTGGGACCATGAAAGGTCATATAGATGAGCCGCCAAGAGTAGAAACTGGTTAAAAGGGCTGCAATAATCCCGGCCCAGAAGGCCATGCTAGCATAAGGCACACCAAGGAGGCTTGCGGAAAAGGCGCTTTCGATAATGCCATCCTTTGAGAAAAACCCGGCAAAGCCAAATTTGGTAAAGGGCAAGCCCAGTCCGATAATGGCAATCGTTCCAATCAGCATGGAGATATAAGTGAATTTCTGATAGATCCAGATGCCGCCCATATTGCGCATATCCTGTTCATGATGATTGCCATGAATGACAGAGCCTGCCCCTAGGAAAAGCAGGGCTTTGAAAAAAGCATGCGTAAAGAGGTGGAACATGGCCGCTTCATACGCCCCAACCCCAGCGGCGAAAAACATATAGCCAAGCTGGGAGCAGGTCGAATAGGCAATAACGCGCTTGATATCATTTTGTGCAAGGCCGACGGTCGCAGCAAAGAGCGCGGTCAAGGCTCCGATGACGGTCACCATTGCCGCAGCACCCGGCGCATATTCATAAAGTGGAGACATCAGACAGACGAGATAGACCCCCGCGGTGACCATGGTCGCCGCATGGATAAGTGCAGACACCGGCGTTGGCCCTTCCATCGCATCGGGCAACCAGACATGTAGGAAAAGCTGAGCAGACTTACCCATCGCGCCGATAAACAGCAAGACACCGATAAGCTCCAGCGCATTGATATTAAGGCCGATAAAATCAATGGTCAGGCTTTGCACAGGGCCCGCTTCAACCAAAGCAAGGGGCGTCAGGATCGCATTATCCTGAATAGCATTGAGGACAGGGCCAAACTCAATCGAGCCAAACAGAAAATAAATACCCATAATGCCAAGCGCGAGGCCAAAATCGCCGACACGATTGGTCACAAAAGCCTTAATCGCGGCATCATTGGCAGAGGCTTTTTGATTATAAAACCCGATCAGAAGATAGGAGGCCAGCCCGACCCCTTCCCAGCCAAAGAAAAGTTGCAGGAAATTGTCAGCCACGACCAGCATCAACATGGTGAAGGTAAACAAGGCGAGATATGTGAAAAAGCGTCCGCGATGGGGATCATCGGACATATAGCCCCAAGAATAGACATGTACGAGGCCGGACACGCTGGTAATGACCGCCATCATGACAATCGACAAGGCATCGACACGGATCGCCCAATCGGCTTTGAAACCTGCCACATCCACCCAATTCATCAGCGTTATAATATAAGGATCAAAGGCTTTGGACGCGTGGGCAGCCTCAGCGGCATAAGCCACATGCACCGCCTCTTCTGCACCATTGCCGCCAAAGGCATAGGCAAAGAGTTGATAAAGAGAGAGAATGCCAGCTGTGCACACAGTTACAGTTGTGACCAACATGGCGAACCTGTCGCCCCAAAACGGTTTGCCAAATCCTGCCACAAGGGCACTAAGACCAGGGCCTAGAACAATAAATAGAAGGACAATATCCGGCAGCATGGCTTACCCTTTCATCATATTGACGTCTTCAACCGCAATATCCCCGCGATTGCGGAAATAAACGACCAAAATGGCCAGCCCGACGGCGGCCTCAGCGGCGGCAACGGTCAGTACAAGCATAGCGAACACTTGCCCGCTAATCGTGCCAGTAAAGACGGAAAAAGCAACGAGGTTGATATTCACGGAGAGCAGGATCAGCTCAATCGCCATGAGAATAACGATAATGTTTTTTCGGTTAACGAAAATGCCGACAACCCCGATCGTGAACAGGGCCGCAGACAGGGCCAGAAAATGATTAATGGTCAGTACCATGGATTAAATCCCCTGCCCTGGTTTGACATCTTTAAGCTCAAAAGCCTCATCGCGTGTGCGCGCATTTTGCGCGGCTATGTTCTGGCGTTTGACGCCCTGCTTATGACGCAAGGTCAGGACAATCGCCCCCATCATAGCGATAAGCAGAACAATTCCGGATAATTGGAAAAGGAGCAAATAGTCGGTATACATAACCCGGCCTATCGCCTCGGCATTGGTCGGTGCACCCGGGCTTGGATTAAACG
>JARFRJ010000027.1 GCA_029287305.1 Hyphomonas sp.
GGCAATGCGGGTCGCCCCCTGCTTCTGGAAGGCGGGCTTGACTGGAAACCGATGAGCCTATCGCCAGCCGATATGGATTTCCGTGAGGCCCGCAATGGCGCGGCGCGGGAGATTGCCCTGACCCTTGGCGTCCCGCCGCAATTACTCGGCATTCCCGGCGATAATACATATGCCAATTATAAGGAAGCAAATTTGGCCTTTTGGCGGATGAGTGTGATCCCACTGGCCCAGCGCACGGCGCGCGCCTTCAGTCTCTGGTTGAGCGAGGCCTATGGCGAAGATGTGGAAATAAGCTGTGATCTGGATGCGGTTCCCGCACTTGCCAGCGAACAGCAGGCCTTATGGGCGCGGGTCGGCAGCGCCGACTTCCTCACCGAAGCTGAAAAACGCAGCCTCCTAAATGTGGAAACCCGCCTGAACGCAGATCCCGTCGCGAGCGCTGATGACAATGAGGATATCCAGACATGAAAGTCGACAAACGTCTGACCCTGGCCGTCATATTAGCGCTTTTTATCCAGACGGGTGGAGCCTTGATCTGGGCCGGCGCAGCCGCAGAGCGCTTGGAAACGCTTGAAAATGAGCAAGCCTTCCGCCGCGCCTACCTCATCCGGACCATTCAAATTGAAACCGAGCTGGAAGCCATGCAAGCGCAGCTTGCGCGTATTGAAGCTAAGATTGATGCGCTATGAGAGCTATCATGCACACAGATAGACGCGCCGCATATTCGCAAGCGGCACCGGTCACGCCTCTTCTGATTGAAGGCTATGCCAGTCTATATGGCCGCCCCGATCAGGTCCGCGATCTTATCGAACCGGGTGCTTTTGCCCGCTCTCTGGCATGGCGGGCTCAGCCGGACATGTTGTTACAGCATCAGACTGGCTCTGTGATCGGGCGCTGGCGCGAGGTGAAAGAGGTTGGGACCGGGCTTTATGTCCGGGGCCTTGTCGAAGACAGGACGGCTCTCAATTTGATCCAGAACGGGCTGGATGGGCTTTCAATCGGCTTTTATCCGCTCTTATGGCACCGAGAGGCTTCGGGCGGGCGGACCTTGAAGGAGGTGGCGCTTGTGGAAATCTCTCTTGTCAGCGCGCCCATGCATCCGGACGCCCGCTTCAAGCCGATGACCCCCATAAGGCCGAGGCGCGCGCATATTATGTAAGCAGGATCGGCCTTGCGATCCGCCCCTCGCCGCCGCGAATATCCAACCCTTAAACATCTAACCCTTAAACATTTAACCCTTAACCCCTCCCAGACTTTCCAACCCTGAAAAGGATATATCATGAGTAAAGAGATTAAAATGGCTGACAGAATTCCCGGCGCGCCCAGCCTGTCAGCGCCCGCCTCACGCGCCGCAATGGAGGCCGCCACAGAAAGCCGCCTTGTTTTTGAGGCGTATAAAGAGACAAATGAGGCCCGGCTCGCCGAAATTGAGAAAAAAGGCGCGCCCGATCCGCTCATTGCCGACAAGCTGGCCCGGATTGATCGCTCTCTGGACGCGCTCAATCTGAAAGCTATGCGCGGCGATGTGGCCGATATTCATGCCCATCAGCAGCCCTCTGATACAGGCCAAACCAAAGCCTGGCAGCGCTATTTGCGGGCCGGAGACGAACAGGCGCTGGCGCATCTTGAAACCAAAGCTCTGAACGCATCGGTTGACAGTGAAGGCGGGTATCTTGCCCCGCCAGAGCTGGATCAGATGATAGAAGCGCGCCTGATGGCGGCAAGCCCGATGCGCCAGATCGCCAGCGTGCAGCAAAGCTCGGCCAGCATATTCCGCAAGCCGATCGGACTTGGCGTGGAGGCGCGCTGGAGCGAAGAACAAGTTGCGCGTCCCCAAACCCAGGCCGATGGATTTGAAATGGTCACCTTTCCGGCTGGCGAGCTGTTTGCCCAGCCCGCAGCCACCCAGACCCTTTTGGAAGATTCCTATGCCGATATAGAAACTTGGCTGGCGGGCGAGGTTGAGACCGCCTTTGCCAGTCAGGAAAGCGCCGCTTTTATCCATGGCGATGGGGTGAATAAACCGCGCGGGCTTCTGGATTATGAGACGGTGGATGAGGCCAGCCATGTCTGGGGCAAACTCGGACGGATCACGGGCGATTTCACGGGCCCCAGTCCAGCCGATGATCTGATCAATCTCATCTACACCCCAAAATCACATTTTCGCGCCAATGGCCGTTTCATCATGAACCGACGGACGGTTTCTGAAGTGCGTAAACTGAAAGATTCCGATGGCCGCTATATCTGGCAACCCGGCCCTGCCGGGCAGGCGGCAAGCCTGTTTGGCTATGCCATTACAGAGGTCGAGGATATGCCGGATATTGCCACAGGTCAGAGCGCGATCGGGTTTGGCGATTTTCGCCGCGCCTATCTGATTATCGACCGGGTCGGCACACGTGTATTGCGCGATCCTTATTCGGCCAAGCCCTTTATCCTGTTTTACACCACCAAACGCGTTGGCGGGGGAATACAGAACTTTGATGCGGTCAAGCTGATGCAATTCTAGACCCTCTGTTCAGCCGGGGTGGCCTGCGCCAATCGTGTTTTAAAGCCTTTTATCAACACATGGTTTGAAGCTTTAAAATGAAACCGCCCGCGCAGGCCAGATGGCTGAATAGGGCTTTGATCTCAACACCCGCCCAACTCTTTAAAACGCGGCAAGACAAAAATGAGGATATTATGACACTGACGGTGATTACACCGCCATCCGGGGAGGCTGTGCCTCTGGACGCGGTCAAGGACTATTTACGCATCGGCCATAGCCAGGAGGATGATCTCTGCCGCGCTCTGATGGCCAGCGCTATTGCCGGGATTGAGGCCCGCTATCCTGTGGCCTTTCTCAGCCGAACGCTGCTCTGGCAGCTGACACGCTGGCCGGACGGGCTCTCTACAAGCGGCCATCGCCTGAAACCGATGCCCGTGCAAGCGGTCACAGAGATCCGTCATATCGATAGAGCTGGCGTGCGCACACAGATAACGGCCAAATTCGAACAGATCGGCTCTGTCTTGCGTCTGAAAGCAGGCGAAGCTTTGCCGGCTTTATCGGTAGGCGAACGGGCTGAAATCCGCTTCACCGCCGGGCATGACCGTCCGGGCGATATTCCGCAGGATTTGCAATTCGCCCTGATATTACAGATTTTGCAGGCCTATATGCGCCGGGGGTCTGAAGCGGAAAGCTCTACCGATAAGGCCAATGAGATCAAGGCGCACGGCTTGGACTTGCTCGCTCCTTATAAGGAGGTGCGGGTATAATGTCAGAAGATGCACTCATTCTCGCAGGTCTAACAGGCCAGCTCCAGACCCGGCTGATCGCCGCCTTGCGGGCCGATCCTGATGTGAAAGCCCTATTTGGCGACCCGGCGCGGATTTATGAAGATGAAACCCGCCGCGCGGCTTACCCTTATGCGCGGCTTACCCGCCATGAAACGCGCCCACAAGGCTCTACAGGCGGCCTGTCGACCCTGCATAGTCTGACTTTTACCACCCATAGCGAAGAGGGCGGACGCCAATTTGCGGCACGCGCGATCCACACCCTGCAACGGGCGGCAGAACAGGCCCCTATCGCCCTGACCGGGGGGCATATCGTGCTCGTTTATCCGATTTATGCTGATATTTTTAAAACCCGCGACGGACGAAGATTTCGAGGCCTTTTGCGCCTCGGCGTAATCAGTGAGGAGACATAGACATGGCCAGTCAAAAAGGACGGGACTTACTTTTAAAACTTGCCAATTCTGAGGGGGGCTTTGAAACCTTGGCCGGTATTCGGGCCAAAACGCTGGCTTTACGCTCAAGTCTGGTGGACGCCACCCATGCCGAAAGTCCGCAAGCTTGGCGCGAGCTGATTGGCGGGGCAGGCGTAAAATCAGCTCTGATCACGGGCAATGGCGTCTTCAAGGATGCAGCAAGTGATGCGCGCATGAAGGATTTGTTTTTCTCTGGAGAGATCGGGGACTGGCAGATCATTATTCCCGATTTTGGCCTGATGAGTGGGCCGTTTCAGATCGCGCAACTTTCCTATGCCGGGGAACATAATGGCCAGATG
>JARFRJ010000069.1 GCA_029287305.1 Hyphomonas sp.
CCAGGAAGCTAAAGATGGAACGCGCTTGAAAATTCAAAGTAAATCAGATGACGGAACCCAGCGTACACACATAATTTGCCTGGCAGGGGAAGATGTGTTGGATCAAGAGGCCTTAATGGCGATTATAAAAACTGAAAGTGAATTGAGTGAGCGTGAGATAGAAGACTTGGTCGAGAGCATGCAATCAGAAACATCCAACAAGGATGTGCAGGTTAAGGTGCTCCGCAAGACGGACTAGGGCGCGTCCGGGCTAAAATATCTGCCAGAGATATTGCGCCCTTAAAGCGCGAGTGTACTGTCCGATCAGGCATGTCAGAAAGTGCGCCTTAACGCTTTAATCCCCACCCATAAAAAAATCGCCCCTTTGCGGGGGCGAAATCATATATGGTTTTTTTGGCTTTTAAATAGCGTCTATACGGTAGAGACTTATCGGTGACGCCATATTTTAAAGCTGAAAAAGCTATAAATCAGGCCATCGCCTTGATACGACTATTAAGCCGTGAAACTTTACGCGCGGATGTATTCTTGTGAATAATCCCTTTACCAGCGGCGCGCATAATCTCAATCTGAGCATCACGAAGGGCGGTCTGGGCCGCCGCTTTATCCCCGGCTTCAATGGCTTCATGGACTTTACGCTCATATGTACGCATGCGTGAGCGCCGCGCCATATTGACGGCTGTCCGCGTTGCAATCTTGCGAACCATTTTCTTAGCCGAACGTGTATTGGCCATAAGTCTCTCCTCGCGGCATAGAATATGCCAAATTCAAAAGGCGTGATTTACATAAACGGCCCGGTGTCGTCAACTCATATCCGCAAGAATTCTTATCCCTTATGGATGTGTTCACAAGAGCGTGTCGAAAAGCCGCCCAGACCCATCGTGCAATCCAGAAGAACGTGGCTGGAACAGAGCTATCTCTTATCCGGGCACTTCTGCAGGTACAAATTTCAGCGCAACCCCATTATTGCAATAGCGCAGACCCGTTGGTACTGGCCCATCCTTGAACACATGTCCCTGATGCCCGAGGCAACGGGCGCAGTGATACTCGGTGCGCGGATAGCCAATTTTATAATCGACAGAGGTGGCAATCCGGTTTTCCAGTGCCTGATAAAAGCTTGGCCAGCCTGTCCCGCTATCATATTTTGTCTCGCTGGAAAACAAGGCCAGATCGCATCCTGCGCAATGATAGATACCGTCCCGTTTCTCCGTATTCAGATCAGATGTGAAGGCGCGCTCTGTGCCCGCCTCGCGCAGGACATAATAGGCTTTGGCTGAGAGGCGGGCCTGCCAATCCTCATCTGTCAGCGCCCGAAAGGGAGACTCGCTGTAAAACTGGGTCCCCGCATCGGTCTCCGGCATTTGCGCCTCTGTCTGTGCACACGCGGTCATTATGAAGGAGGCACCGCCGCCCAACAGAAAGACGCGCCGCGAGAGCGCCGATCCGGATTTGCAAGAAGCCATTATTCTGCCTGTTTCTGTTTGATTATCTTTCCAATATATCAATGGACGCATTATAAACCGCAGACAACTTACAGATTGCTAAACTTTATGCCGCGATTTGGCGGGCGGGCGATAAGAGGGCTATTGTGCAAGTGTTAAACTGTAAATCTGACTTTGCCTGCGCCCGCCAGAACAAAGCAAAAACATTTTTTGCTTTTCCTGACGCAAAACTCCGTTAAAGTCAGATATGATCAAAGAGACGATTCGTATATTGGGCATTGACCCCGGCCTTCGCCACACCGGATGGGGCCTTATTGAGCTGAGCGGCCCGCGCCTTCGTCATATTGATCATGGGGTGATCAAAACGGACACGACGATGAGCCTGGGCCAGAGATTAGCCGTGATACATGCCGGGATTCTTGAAATTGTTCAGAAATATGCGCCTGATTATGCCGGAATTGAGGAAACCTTTGTCAATGCCAATCCGCGTCAGGCGCTGATGCTTGGTCAGGCCAGAGGGGCGGCCCTTGTCGCGCTCGCCTCTTGCGGACTGGCGATCGGGGAATATTCAGCGCGTAAAATCAAACTTTCTCTGGTTGGCAGCGGCAAGGCGGATAAAGCGCAAATGCAGTTCATGGTCGCCCGCCTTCTGCCGCGTGCGGGTAAAATGAGCGATGATGCGGCGGACGCTCTTGCCTGCGCCATATGCGCAGCGCATAACCAGCCTCAAGCGGGGGTGCGGGCATGATTATAGGCCGTCTGAAAGGCGTCATAGATGCGATCAGTGCAGACAGCGTGCTGATTGATGTGAACGGGGTCGGCTATGTTGCGCAAGCCGGATCGCGTCTTCTCTCCAAGCTTCAGATTGGCGAGCCTGCGGTCTTGCATATCGAAACCAAAGTGACAGAAAGCGCGATTATCCTTTATGCCTTTGCCAGTGATCAGGAGCGGGCTTGGTTTGTACGCATGCAAGATGTGCCGGGCGTGGCAGGCAAAGCGGCCAATGCCATTCTGGATGCGATGGAGCCCTCTGAACTGATGGATGCGATTATGCTGGGCGACAATGCGACGATCCAAAAAGCCAAAGGGGTCGGTAAAAAGCTGGCAGAACGAATTATTGGGGAATTGTCCGGCAAACCGCCGCCGTTGGGGCGGTTTCAATCGACCGCGGGGTTTGAGGCAACTTCCTCAACCGGGGGAGGTGACGCAATATCGCCAGAGGCTTTACCGGGCTCTGAAACAGACGTGCAGATGGGCGCGCAGATGGGCGCGCGCCGCGATGCCCTATCCGCGCTCACCAATCTGGGATATGGCCAAAGCGAGGCCGCCCGCGCCATCGCCCGCGCGATCAAAGAGGGCAGCGCAAATGAGACCGCAGCTCTGATCAAAGCCGCTCTGAAAGTGTTAAGCCCATGACCCGGCCCAGTGATCGCGATGACTTGGCGACGAACCCTGAAGATATGCCGGGCGATGTGATCGACCGTGCCTTGCGACCGAAGAAATTCACCGATTATATTGGTCAGGAAACTGCCAAGAGCAATCTGAAAATCTATGTCGAGGCGGCGCGTAAGCGCGGCGATGCGCTTGATCATGTCCTACTGTTTGGCCCGCCGGGTCTCGGCAAGACGACACTGGCGCAAATCCTTGCGCGTGAAGCGGGCGTCGGCTTTCGCGCAACGTCAGGTCCGGTGATCGCCAAATCTGGCGATCTGGCGGCCATTCTGACCAATCTTGAAGCCAATGATGTCCTTTTCATTGATGAGATTCATCGCCTGCCCGTGGCTGTCGAGGAGATTCTCTATCCGGCTATGGAAGACTATAAGCTTGACATTCTGATCGGAGAGGGACCGTCAGCACGGTCCGTCCAATTGGAACTTGCGCCCTTCACTTTGGTTGGCGCAACGACGCGGGCTGGCCTGCTTGCCAATCCTTTGCGCGACAGGTTTGGCATTCCAATCCGGTTGCAATTCTACACCCCGACCGAACTGGCCCGCATTACGCTCGCCGCGGGCATTCGCTTGGGGGCGAAGATTACCGCTGAAGGGGCCTATGAGATTGCCTGCCGGGCCCGGGGCACACCGCGTATTGCCCTGCGCTTGATGCGCCGCGTGCGTGACTTTGCCGAAGCTGAGGATCAGCCGATCGACAAGCCCGCCGCCATGCGCGCGCTGAAACGCTTGGAAGTCGATGAGGATGGCCTTGACGCGCTTGACCGGCGCTATCTCGACGCGCTTGTGCGCACCTATGCGGGCGGGCCGGTCGGCGTGGATACGCTGGCCGCCGCCTTATCAGAGGCGCGCGATGCGGTTGAGGAAGTCATAGAGCCTTTCCTGATGCAAAAGGGCTATGTTGCCCGCACACCGCGCGGACGCACCGCCGCGCCGCTTGCCTATGAACGCCTCGGCCTGCCTTCCCCCCATGCTCGCGAGCGGGATTTGTTCAATGAGGATGATGAGACATAATATATTCGGGCTTTTGCTTCATCGAGCGCCGCTTAGATTCCAGCTTTCAGCTTACAAAAATAGAATAAAACTTACAGGGCTTCACTCTGTTTTCTTTCCAATACTCATGATAAAGCCTCTTCATATATCATAAGGAGAGGCTGTCATGAGTGATGCAGATATTACGCAAACGGAGTATATCCCGCCAAAAGTGTGGCAGTGGGACACCTCAAGCGGTGGGCGGTTTGCCAATATTAATCGGCCAATTTCCGGTGCCACGCATGAGAAGGACCTCCCCGTCGGCAAACATCCTTTGCAGCTATATTCCCTTGGCACACCAAATGGGGTGAAGGTGACCGTGATGCTGGAAGAATTGCTGGAACTTGGCCATATCGGCGCGGAATATGATGCCTGGCTCATCAATATTGGCGAGGGCGACCAGTTTGGCAGCGGTTTTGTCGAGATTAATCCGAACTCGAAAATTCCAGCGCTTGTTGACCGCTCCCAGCCAGAGCCTTTGCGCGTCTTTGAATCCGCCTCCATCCTGTTTTATCTGGCGGAAAAATTTGGCGCATTTCTGCCAAGCCAGATCAAGGCTCGTACAGAATGTATCAGCTGGACGATGTGGCTGATGGGCTCTGCGCCCTATCTGGGCGGTGGATTTGGGCATTTTTATGCCTATGCGCCAGCGAAAATGGAATATCCGATCAATCGCTTCGCCATGGAAGCCAAGCGCCAATTGCATGTTTTAGATACGCATTTAGGCGCGCATGAATATCTGGCTGGCGATCAGTATACGATTGCGGATATGGCGACCTGGCCTTGGTATGGCGCAATGGCCAAAGGCCTGCTTTATGATGCGGCAGACTTTCTGGCCGTGCATGAATATGAGAATGTGAAAAGATGGGCCGATCAGATCGGCGCGCGCCCGGCCGCCCAACGTGGCCGACGTGTTAACCGAACTTGGGGGGATGAGGCCCAGCAAGTGCGCGAGCGCCATGCGGCCAGCGATTTTGAGACTTAAGGATATTCTGGGGGATGTCTTGGAGGATGTCCTAGGGCATGTTCGGGCCAAAATACCTGTTTTCCCAATGAAAGTGATATTTTCTATAAGGGTCGCTTAATTGCGCAGGCCCGCTATAAGTCAGACGCGGGCTATGATATGAAGGCTTTCGGGATGCAACTTATAGGCCAAAAGGGCATAATCAACCTCAGGCCCGTTCTGAATTCAGCTCATTTATCAGATATCGACTATGCCCCAATTATTTGAAAGCGATCCTATGAAAACCGCCCTTGATATCCAGCATAAGCCCGCATCAGAGACGCGGCAGCCGCCTGCCGCAGCGGCTGAGCGTCCCTCGCTGGCCGGGATGAGTTTGCCCGCGCTCGGTGCGGCCCTTGAAAAAGCGGGGCTAACACAAAAGCAGGCCCGCATGCGCGCCCAGCAAGTGCGTCGCTGGCTGCATCATGCCGGTGTTCAGGACTTTGCGGCGATGACCAATATCAGCAAGGCGATGCGGTCTGAATTGGGCGCTAACTATAGCGCGGCGCGGCCTGAGATATCCACCCATCAGCTATCGCGAGACGGAACGCAGAAATGGTTGATCAAATTCGGCCCCGGCATAGAAGCTGAAACTGTTTTCATTCCGGCGGTTGCCAAATCTGGAGCCTTATGTGTGTCCTCGCAGGTGGGCTGCACGCTAAATTGCACATTCTGTCATACCGGTACGCAACGTCTCGTCAGAAACCTCACCGCACAGGAGATTGTCACGCAAGTCCTGATCGCCCGTGATGCGCTGGGCGAATGGCCGGCTGATATGGAAAATCGCCAACTCTCCAATATTGTGTTTATGGGGATGGGCGAACCGCTTTACAATCTCGATAATGTCAGCGAAGCGATTGATACTCTTGCCGATGGGGAGGGCCTGTCCATAGGGCGGCGCCGAATTACCGTCTCCACAGCCGGGGTAGCCCCGAAAATTCCCGAGCTCGGCGCGCGCACAGGGGCTTTACTGGCCATCTCGCTGCATGCGGTGCGCGATGATTTGCGCGATGAAATTGTCCCGATCAATCGCAAATATGATCTGCAAACCCTGTTTGAGGCAATTAAAGCCTATCCGGGCCTGTCCAATGCCAAACGGGTAACCTTTGAATATGTCATGCTGAAAGGGGTCAATGACAGTCTGGCTGAAGCGCGGGATTTGGTGAAATTACTGTCGCGCATTCCTGCGAAAGTAAATTTGATCCCCTTCAATCCCTGGCCCGGTACGATTTATGACTGTTCTGAGCCAGACCGTATTGAAGCTTTCGCCAATATTCTGAACCGGGCTGGATATGCTTCGCCCATTCGCAGGCCACGCGGTCAGGACATTTTCGCTGCCTGTGGCCAATTACGCTCTGACAGTGAGAAAATATCGGCAGCGGCCAAGCGCAAGGCAGGTCTGGCGCTGCAAGCCTAGAGCGTGTCCGAGCTCAAGCCTCTATCAATATCTCTGGCTAATATCTCTGGCTAATATCTTAGGCGCTATAAGTACGGCTTTGCAAAAGGCTTTGACGGTTAATAAGTATCGGAAAATTTGCATCCAAGGCGATTGCGGGTTAAGCGGGAACCATGTCTCAACAAAAACAAATCCGGCGTAAAACGGTACGCGATATTGCTTCGGCCAAATCCGGCGATCCGCTGGTCTGTCTGACGGCCTATTCTGCGCCCATGGCCGAACTACTGGACCCGTATTGCGATATCCTTCTGGTGGGGGATAGTGTGGGCATGGTGGTACATGGATTACCGTCTACTGTCGGCGTAACATTGGAGATGATGATCCTGCATGGCCAGGCTGTGATGCGCGGGTCTGAACAGGCTTTTGTCGTTGTGGACATGCCTTTTGGGTCTTATGAGACGAATGCGGATCAGGCTTTTCTGAATGCGGCGCGGCTTATGAGCGAAGTGGGCTGTCAGGCGGTCAAGATTGAAAGCGGAACCTATGCCAGCCATCAGATCGCCCATCTTGTCGCCCGCGGTGTGCCGGTAATGGGCCATGTCGGCCTGCGCCCCCAGGCGGTGCATTTGGAAGGGGGGTTCCGTACCAAAGGCCGCACAGAAGCTGGCTGGCAAAAGGCGCTTGATGAGGCGAAGGCAGCAGCGGATGCAGGGGCATTTGCCCTTGTTGTTGAGGGGGTCTCGGAAGATTTGGCCGAGGAAATTACCAATAGCGTGCCTTGCCCGACCATTGGTATTGGCGCATCGGCCAAATGCGATGGGCAAATTCTAGTGACAGAGGATATGCTTGGCCTGTTTGACTGGACGCCGAAATTCGTTCGCAAATTTGGCCAGATGCGCGGCGATATTCAGCACGCTGTCGAAGCCTATCAAAGCGCGGTTCAGTCGCGGACATTTCCAGGTTCGGCAGAGATTTATAAATATCCCAAACCTGGTTCCTGACGGCTTTAATTCATTGCAGCCGGTGTCAGGTCCGGCTAATGTGACCCTTATCTTATTGGCCTTGGCCTATTCTGGAGTGATTTTAAATTGGTTGATGTATTTGATGAAGTAGATCAAAGTCTGCGCGAGGATAAAAAGACCCGATTATGGAGGCGTTTTGGACCCTTTGTCTGGTTTTTATGCTTCGCCCTGATCGTGGGTGTCGGGTATAATGAATTTTCCACCTATCAAAGCGAGCAGCGGATTTCCAAAAATGTAGAGCGGTTTGAAACGGCTCTCAGTCAATTGGAAGACGGGGCCTATAGTGATGCGCAGGCGATATTATCTGATTTGATTGAAGGGGAGGCAGAAATTGCCCCCTTGGCCGCGCAATATCTCGCCCGCAGCTTTTATGAAGGCAATGGAGATGCAGAGGGAGCCGCCTTGGTCAAAAAGCGCACGCCCAGCGCCATACAGGCCCAAAGGGGAAAGTGTAGTGGGAGAAAGGTAATTAAGGGTAAGGGGATAATTTTAGGTTTTAAGTACTAGAGGACGAACATGGCGGTTTTC
>JARFRJ010000105.1 GCA_029287305.1 Hyphomonas sp.
CGGATAACGCCCTGTTTCGGCCTATTCGGAAATATTTTTTGCAAGAGGGTGCGCTCTTAACAGACTTGCACCCTCGCGCTCATGGCCTAGATGATATATTATGCAAACAGAGCCGACATATACCGCCGATGATATGACGTCATCATCCGTTTCCGGGATTGCAACGACACGCGATTATATTACCCTGTTGAAGCCACGCATTATGATGCTGGTGGCCTTTACAGGATTTGTGGGGTGCGTCCTTGCGCCAACACCAACACCTATTGTGTACACAGCGATCATTATCCTAGCGATTGCCCTTGGGTCAGGCGGAGCCGGGGCTCTGAATATGTGGTATGATGCCGATATTGACGCAAAAATGACCCGGACATCGACGCGGCCTGTGGCGCGCGGTGCCATTCCCCCTGCAGAGGCATTATCTTTCGGCCTGATCCTGTCGGGCCTGTCTGTTCTTTTGATGTGGATGGCCAGCAATTTTCTGGCAGCAGGCCTTCTGGCCCTTTCCATTGCCTATTATGGCGGGCTGTATACGATGGTCTTAAAACGCCGGACGCCGCAAAATATTGTTATTGGCGGCGCCGCGGGCGCTTTCCCACCTGTGATTGGCTGGGCGGCTATGACCGGGACGGCCCCGCTTGACGCTTGGCTTCTCTTTGCCATTATCTTTTTTTGGACCCCGCCGCATTTCTGGGCTTTATCGCTATTGGCGCACAAGGATTATGCCAAAGTGGGTGTGCCCATGCTGCCGGTCACACATGGTGCTAAAGCCACCCGTCTGCAAATATTGCTCTACACACTCATTTTGCTTCCCTTTAGTCTTGCGCCCGTGATGACCGGACTAGCCGGGGCGATTTATGCCGGAACAGCCAGTCTTCTAGGGCTCCTCTTCCTCCTTCAATCTGTGCAAATTTACAGAAGTGCCGCAGGAGATGAAGGGGCCAGCGCTGGCGATTCGAAAAAAGCGATCCGTCTGTTTGCCTTCTCCATTCTCTATCTGTTTTTAGTCTTCGCCGCTTTATTGGTAGAACAGGCTCACCCGATCCTGTTTATTCCTCTGGGAGTCATCTAATGATTGAGCCAAGAAAAGACCTGGGCCCTCAGCCAAGTGAATTTGACCCCTCCCAGATGAAACCAGGCTATGACACAGAATTGGAATTGGGTCGCAAACGTCGTAATCGCTCGCTCGGACTTGCCCTGTTTGGCTTTGTCATTCTGATCGCGTTAATTACCTTCATTCGTCTATCCGGCGCGCTTCCGGGAACATAATAAAAGGGGGGGTGATATGAAATCTTCCACGCTTGTCCTTCTGCTCACCGGTGTGGTGCTCTCCATGCTCGGTCTCGCTTTTGCCTCCAAACCGCTTTATGATGCTTTTTGTCGGGTGACCGGATTTGGCGGCACCACCCGCATAGCCACAGCCGCACCCAGCGAGATTCTGGACCGTGAGATGACCGTCCGCTTCGATGCCAATGTCATTGACGCGCCCTTGCGGTTCCGCCCGACGCAAATCCGTCATGATTTACCCCTCGGTGCACATGGCTTGGCGACATATGAACTCACCAATACGTCAGACCAGACCTTATCGGTAATGGCGAGCTATAATGTGACACCGCATACGGCTGGGCGCTATTTCAACAAGCTGGAATGTTTTTGCTTTGAAGAACGAATCATCAAGCCGGGCGAGACCAAAACCCTGCCAGTCGTATTTTTCATCGACCCTGCGCTTAATCAGGATAAGCTATTAAACCCGGTTTCTACACTGACCTTATCCTATACTTTCTATCAGACCGGGGCGTTTCCGGGTGCGACCAAAACGGCCAGCCTTGATCCAGAGCTTGAACTTCCCTAAGCGCTTGGGATAAAGACATATTGACTATAGAAATAGACGCAATAATTTGATTTGCGGGGAGCATAGACATGGCACATGATGAGGTAAGACACGATTATCATCTGGTAAATCCATCTCCTTGGCCGCTGGCCGGCGCCGCGGCAGTTACCCTCCTAGCGATTGGCGGTGTGACCTATATGAAAGGTCTGTTTGGCCTGCCTGCCGGGTCTATGGTTCTTCTCTTTGCCGGATTGGCCGCTGTTATCCTGGTTATGTTTGGCTGGTGGCGTGAAGTTATCAAGGAAAGCATTGGCGGTGATCACAGCCCTGTTGTTCAGATCGGTTTGCGTTATGGCATGTTGATGTTCATCGCGTCAGAGGTGATGTTTTTTGTCGCCTGGTTCTGGTCTTTCTTTGAACTAACCATCTTTTTCGACGCACGTGCAGGGGCAACATATGAC
>JARFRJ010000170.1 GCA_029287305.1 Hyphomonas sp.
TTGCCTGGCAATCATCAAAATCCCCTTCAAGGGCAATATTATGCACATTGTCAGCGCCAGTTGTGGTCATAAATCGGCGCTGGACCGGGCTAATGCGCCCCTCTGGATGTAGGATATATAGCTGAACATGCTCCGATCCGGTAAAGGCAGCCGCGGCGGCCCCGCCTGTATCGCCAGAGGTCGCGCAGATGATAGAAAGCTTTTTGTCCGATTGGCGCAAAGCATGCTCATAAAGCTGCGCGATGATTTGCATGGCGACATCTTTAAAGGCGAGGGTGGGGCCATGATACAGCTCCATGATCCACTGATCAGGCCCGAATGTCGTTAAGGGCGCGACTTTCGCATGTGAAAAAGAATCGTAGGCACGGGTGCAGAGCGCTTGCAAATCATCCTGCGATATCGCGTCGCCAGCAAAAGCCGATAGAATGCGCGCCGCACTTAGGGCATAGGGCGCATCTGGCGCAGGCGGGGCAATATCTGGCCAGATCTCGGGCACATATAGTCCGCCATCTGGTGCCAGACCGGCAAGGCAGGCTTCAATAAAATTAACCGGGGCTGCATGGCCCCGCGTGGAGACATATTTCATGTCACCCTCCTGAATGTCAGCCGCCCTTGTGAGATATGATAAGTTACATAAATGAAAATTAAACCTAAAAGCAAGCCCCACCAGGTTAGGGCATAGCCAAAATGGCGTTGCGGCGGCAAATCATCGGCCCCGCCTGGGTATGCATTCGGATTATCCATCATACGCATCCCTGTTTCATCACGCGCCATGAAGCGCTGTGGCTCGAAGAGCGTTTGTTCCAGAGGCACTCCCGTCAGCTCGTCCAAGGCTGGGAAATCTAGGGCAAAAAAATGCCGAGCCTGTAAATCTGCTGGTGGGGTGAAAAGGCCCGGTGCGGCTGGCGTACGATAGCGCCCGACAGCGCGCTGATAGATGAACTCTTCTGCTTGCGATAAAGGGGATGTCGGCGGCTCAATCGAAAAATCCACTCCCATCACAGCCAAAGTATAAGAGTAGGCGGGGGCCTCGGCGGCGGCTGCATTCTGTTCAAACACACCTATTTCAAGCCAGGCAGGGCGCCCCATAAGCACTGTATTCAAATAAAGGGGCTGGATATCCAAGGCTTTCGCATTGAGGTCTTGCCATTCTATGACGGTATCCTGCAAGGCAGACTTTTCAATATATTTTTGCCATTGCCAGTGTCCCAGTACAAACAGAACAAACAGGCTTGCCAAAGTGGCAAGTGTCATAATGGGCAAGGGGCGAAACATCATAAGAGATCAGGGCCTTTCTTAAAGGCCATTTTGGGGGTCAAAGACAAGCGTGAGCTATGCTTTGTGACCGTTTTATCCCGCCTCAAGAATAAGCTTGGGGGCGACATAGACAAAAGCAAAGAGGAAGAGCCAGACCACATCGACAAAGTGCCAGTACCAGGCCGCGGCCTCAAAGCCGAAATGTTTCTCAGGTGTAAATCCACCGTTCAGAAGACGAGCTAGGCAGACAGCTAGGAAGATGGTCCCAATCAGAACATGTGCGCCATGAAAGCCGGTTGCCATGAAAAAGGCTGAACCATAAAGTGTGCCACCATAGCTGAAGCCTGCAACGGAATATTCATAAAACTGAACAAAACTGAACAAGGCTCCAAGGATAATCGTCAATATAAGTCCATTACGTGCTTCTGTACGATTACCATGCTGGAGTGCATGGTGTGCCCAGGTGACAGT
>JARFRJ010000196.1 GCA_029287305.1 Hyphomonas sp.
GTGTAAACCCGCCCTCTTCTGAAAATGTGATGAAAGGCAGCGGGGCATAAGCGGCCAACGCATCAGACAAAACCGTCGGCCCAGAGCCCGGCCCGCCGCCGCCATGCGGGGTCGAAAAGGTTTTATGCAGATTGATATGCAGGGCATCAATGCCCAAATCACCCGGACGCACACGTCCAACAATGGCATTGAAATTCGCCCCATCGCAATAAAGATAGCCCCCTGCCTGATGGATCAGATCAGCAATCTCGCAAATATCCGTTTCAAACAGGCCGCACGTATTCGGATTGGTCAGCATCAGCCCGGCAATATCATCGGTGTGCTGCAATTTCAGACGCAAATCCTCCATATCGACGCGGCCACGAGTATCGGCCTTGATCTCATCGACTTTAAATCCACACTGGATCGCCGTTGCCGGATTGGTTCCGTGCGCAGAGGCAGGAACCAGCACGCGTCGACGGTGACCGAGTTCACCACGCGCGTCCAAAGCGGCGCGAATAGCCAGCATGCCGCACAGCTCCCCATGGGCGCCCGCTTTGGGGCTCATCGCCACGGCGGGCATGGCGGTGAGCGTTTTTAGCCAATGCGCCAGCTCATCGATCAATTGCAAGGCCCCTTGCACGCTGGATTCTGCCTGCAAGGGATGAATATCACTGAACCCGGCCAAGCGTGCAGTCTTTTCATTCAGGCGCGGATTATGCTTCATCGTGCAGGAGCCCAGCGGAAAAGGCCCAAGATCAATGGCATAATTGCGCTGCGAAAGGCGCACATAATGGCGCACAGCCTGCGGTTCAGACAAGCCTGGCAGGCCTGTCATATTCTCGCGGGCAATTCCGCCCAGACGTGACGTTCGCGCTTTTAGAGGCGGCAGGTCGACACCCGTTATGCTTGTATCGCCAATTTCAAACAGCAAGTCTTCAGCTTGCAAAAGCCCTCGCGAGCCTGAAAGGGAGGCAGGCGGCCCGCTTTGTTGTGATCTTGACGGCGCCTCTTCGGCAGAAAGTTGAGAAGGGCTCTCATCCAAGTGAAAATCAGCCTTCGGGCTCTCATTCATCGTAACTGTGCGTACTGTATCCATCTCTTTTACCTCACTCATCGCTGATTTATCGCTTGTTCAGAATATCTCTAAGCGCTGCGGCATAGGCCGCAATATCGCTGTCGGTTGTGCATTCGGTGGCGGCGCAAATAATGACATCGTCAAAGCCTGCGCCTGCACCAAACAGACGTGAGGCCGGCACACCGCCAAGAATATGCTGCGCGTCCAGCGCTTTGAGGACATCACTCGCCTTGCCCGGCACACGCATGGCAAATTCATTGAAGAAATGCGGCGTCAAAATTTCAACGCCGTCTATGGCTTCCAGAGCATCGGCCAGGTCGCAGCCCATCTCATGATTAAGCTGTGCAAGATGCGTCAGGCCTTTATCGCCGAGCAGGCTCATATGTGCGGTAAAGGCAAGCGCGCACAGGCCCGCATTGGTGCAGATATTCGAGGTCGCTTTATCGCGGCGTATATGTTGTTCCCGTGTCGACAGGGTGAGTACAAAGCCGCGTTCCCCAGCGGCATCGACGGTCTGTCCGCACAAGCGTCCCGGCATTTGCCGGACAAGTTTTTGGGTACATGCGAACAGGCCAACATAAGGTCCGCCGAAATTCAGGGCATTCCCAATAGATTGACCTTCGCCGACCGCAATATCAGCGCCCATTTCACCTGGCGGTTTGACCAAGCCTAGACTCACCACTTCTGTAAAGACGCTGACAAGCAAGGCTTTATGCGCATGGGCTGCCTCTGAAACTTCAGATAAATCGGTGATTGTGCCGAAGATATTCGGAGATTGCCCGATGACACAGGCGGTCTGGTCATCCAAATGCTCACACAGAGCATTTTCTGCATTGATAGCGGCAGGCAAAGCCACCACCTCAATGCCCTGCGCTTCACACAGCGTACGCGTCGCCGCGATATAATGCGGATGCACGCCGCCAGAAAGAATGACTTTCTTGCGTCGCGTCGCCCGGCACGCCATCAGCGCGGCTTCGGCGCAGGCGGTCGAGCCATCATACATGCTGGCATTGGCCACATCCATGCCCGTTAAGGCCGCAATCTGTGTCTGAAACTCAAATAGGGTCTGCAAGGTGCCTTGCGCAATCTCAGGCTGATAAGGCGTATAGGTGGTCAGAAATTCAGAGCGTTGAATGATATGGTCAACACTGGCCGGGACATGGTGCTTATAGGCCCCGCACCCCAAAAAGAAGGGCCCCTCAGAAGCGGTCCGATTTTTCGCCGCCAAAGCCGATAGGTGACGTTCAACCGCCAGCTCCCCCTGATGCAGGGGCAGAGTTTCAATCAAACCCTCCCGGCGGGCCTGGACTGGGACATCTTCATAAAAGGCATCCATGGACGGCGCGCCAATAGTTTTGAGCATTTGACGGCGGTCTTCATCTGTCAAAGGTAGATATCTCATAAGCTGTCCCTTTTTCCTGTCATATTCGTCTTCTTGTCATAGTCATCTGAGGCTAATCTGAGGCTAAACCAATTAAGCAAAATTACACCTCTTACCCGGCCTTGCAGGGGCTATAATCCATCACAAAATTTTATATAGCTGTCGCGATCCATAAGACCATTCACATCCTCCAGATTGGCCGCTTTCAGCTTACAAAACCAACCCTCGCCTTCAGGGTCTTGATTGACCAGTTCAGGCGCGTCGGCGAGGCGCTCATTCACAGCCACCACTTCGCCATCTATCGGTGCATAGACATCCGAGGCCGCTTTGACGCTTTCCACAACCGCCATATCATCGCCTTTGGAAAATTCTGCGCCAAGCTCAGGCGGCTCAACGAAAACGACATCGCCCAAAGCTTTGGCCGCATAGGCTGTAATGCCGATAAGGGCGGTCTCCCCTTCAATTTTGATCCATTCATGGTCTTCGGTAAATTTCATGCTTTTGTCTTTCTTTTGCGTTTATATTGAGCCGGAATAAAGGGAAGCGCTACGATTTCAGCCGCATGGCGACGCCCTCTTATATCCAAATCTATTTGTGTCCCCGGTTCGCCATATTCAGAGGCGATATAACCCATAGCAATCGGGTGGCCGAGCGAGGGGGCAAACCCACCGGAGGTTACCGCGCCCAGGGCTTTATCCCCAATGAATATCTGAACCCCTTCGCGCGCCGGGGCGCGGCCCAAGGGCTTGATACCGACACGGCGCGCAGCAGGTCCGTTTTCCAACTGGTTTAAAATCTGCGGGGCGCCCGGAAAATCAGCGCGGCTGCGCCGTGATTTTTGTATCGTCCAGGCAAGGCCTGCCTCAACAGGCGTTCGCGAAGCATCCATATCCTGCCCATAAAGGCAAAGTCCGGCCTCAAGGCGCAAACTATCGCGAGCGCCGAGCCCAATCGGCTGCACCCGCTCATCAGACAAAATCCATTCGGCACATATCACCGCCGCCTCTGCCGGGCATAAGAGCTCAAAACCATCTTCACCTGTATAGCCAAGACGGCTGATCAGCATGTTATGGCCAAGAAAACTCACCTCACAAGCCTGCATGAAATCCAAATCCTGCACCTCTGGCACCGCCTTGGCGAGGACCTGTTCTGCCTTCGGCCCCTGTAAAGCCATCAAGGCATGGCTTTGATCGGCGCGTTCGAGTGTTAGAAGATCGCCGAGCTTGTCTTCCAGCAGCGCCCAGTCCTGTTCTTTCACAGCTCCATTGACCACGACATAAAGCGAGCCATTTTTCTGTGTATTCGAGGGGCGCGTGATAATCAGATCATCCAAAATACCCCCTTGATCATTCAGAAGAACACTCAAACGGGCCTGACCGGGTTTCAGATTTTGAATATCTGACGGGACAAGCCTTTCAACCAATTGGGCGATATCGCGATGCGCCGTCTCATCGCCTGGCCGCAGACCTGTCTTTAAAGACAGAAAACACGGCCCCATATGGGACACATCAAAAAGACCGGCTTTGTCTCTAGTCCAGAGATGTTCCGCTTTGACGCCCTCAAATTGTACCGGCATATCATATCCGGCAAAGGGCACCATTTTGGCTCCTTTTTCGACATGTAGATCATGTAAAAGTGTCTTTTTCAGTGGAGGAGAGAGGTCAGACATATCAAGGCAGCCCATTGTGCATGGACAAGCTTAAAAAAGCTTGCAGGCTGCCCCCGCTGTCTTTTGGCCTGAGAGATTCCGTAAATAGCAGGACGTTTATACGGTTTGTCCGGCCTTTACTTGCTCCTTCGGCGAGACATGATGATGTGCCTCTTTCCAGCGTATTGACTGCTATCTCGGTCCGTTTGCCTGAGCGTTTCCGGGGCGGTTGCGCCTTCGGCGGTAAATTATTGAATTACACTCTCCCGAGTAGCAGTATTTAAAAATGAGAGATATGATGGATTCTTGAAAGCAGCAAGCAAAATAGTGAGCTTTATGCGATCCCGTCTGTGAGATCGCCCAAATATCAGTCATGATTGGAATGATCGATCAAAAAGCTTGCGAGATTTTATAAACGCATTGTTTTTAGTTTATCTGTCGATCCCATTCTTCCGGTCACATTCTTTCAGGCGCTTTAATGCCCAATAAATTAAGCCCAGTTTCCAATTGCAGCAATACGCTCTGGCAGATCGCCAATCGGGATGCACGCACTGTATCGTCGGGCTCTGTGGCGATTTTATGCGCGCCGTATAGGGCCGCAAAACCTTGCGCCAGCGTATAGACATGCTCACACAGAATATGCGGCATACGCTTTTGATGTGTCATATGCAAAGCCAGATCAAAGCCTTCCAAGGTCAAAGCAAGATTTCGCTCTGCCTCGCTTTCAATATGAATGTCGCCAGCCTTATGGCCTTCGGCCTGCGCTTTGCGCAGCAGCGATTTTATGCGCACCACTTGATACAGCAAATAGGGGCCCGTCTTACCTTCAAAACTGGTGAATTTATCAAGATCGAACACATAATTTGTTGTCCGCGTATTCTGTAAATCAGCAAAGCGCAGGGCCGCCCGGGCAACCAAAGCTGCAATATCCTGTTTTTCCGCGCCGCCAATATCGCTTGATAAACGCCCGCCTTCTGTGATTTTCTGCTCAGCCATATTAAAGGCCATGCCCGTAAGGTCACTCAGTTTCAAGGTCCCGCCTTCGCGGGTTTTGAACGGTTTGCCATCTTTGCCATTGACTGTGCCAAAGCCTAAATGCTCCATCCTATCGGCAGATATATATCCGACAATGTCAGCCGCCCGGAAGACTTGCTCAAAGTGCAGGGCCTGGCGCTGATCTACGACATATAGCATACGGTCTGGATCATAGCGGCGCACACGGTCCAAAATGGTGGCCAAATCGGAGGTATGGTAAAGGCTCGCCCCGCGTGAATTGAGCAGCATGAAAGGCGGATAGTCTTTGGTGTCGCTCTCCTGCTCAACCGGAATGATAAGCGCGCCCTTGTCTTCATGGGCAAGACCGCGCGCTTTGATATCTTCAATCATATCCGGGATAAGGGGCTCGACATCCTTCTCCCCGAGCCAAAGATCAAAGGAGACACCAAGAAAGCCATAATCCAGTTTGAGAGAGGCAATCGAAATGTCTACAAAATGCTCCAGAAGCGCGCGGTAACCGGCCCGGCCAGCCTGCAATTGAGCAATAGCCGCCTGACTTTGCGCGAGCCGATCCGGATCAGCTTTCGCCTTATTAGAGGCCTGTGGATAGAGCCGGGAGAGGTCCTCAATATCGACCGGGGACGCCTCTGGATAAGGGCCTGTAAAGTCGTCATCAAAATAGACAAGATCGGGCTGTTCTGCTTGCAACTCGGTGATCAGATGGCCCATTTGCAGCCCCCAATCGCCCATATGAATATCGGAAATGACCTCATCACCCAAAAAGCGGAAAATACGCTGCAAACTGTCACCGATCACCGCTGTGCGTAAATGGCCGACATGCATGGGCTTGGCAATATTGGCCCCGCCAAAGTCAAGAATGATTTTTTGCGGGGTCGCCACCGGCCTAGCACCAGCTCTATGCGTATCCTGACGGATACTCTCGACACACCTAGCCAAAGCCGCATTACTAATCTGAATGTTCAAAAAGCCAGGGCCAGCAATATCAATAGAGGAAATAAGCGCAGAGGTTTTGACACTGTCGGCAATATCTGCCGCAATTCCGCGTGGATTACGCTTGGCCGCCTTGGCCGCCGCCAAAGCGCCATTGCACTGGAAATCAGCCAGTTCAGGACGATCTGAGCGACGCACCGCCCCATATGCCCGGTCCAGCCCAAGACGTTCGAAAGCATCGGCAAAAATTATGCCTATTTCATCAATTAGCTGTCCCATCATACACCTCCCCTATAAGAGGCTGATCAGCCAGCATCCAGACGGAAGCGTTTGCCTTCGCGATTGAACTGTAATTGTTTCGACGTCAGCTCAAATCCGACCAATATTTCAAAATTAGCCCCAGATATCGTCGTATCCTTGCGCGGGATGACAATATCTCCAATCACATCCTGCAAGCGGATGACGCGCTGGCCCTTAAAATTGGCGTCAATTGTAAAGGTTTGACGATTAAGGACGGTACGATCACGCCGGGTGACCGCGACAAAATACGTATAAGTGCGGGTTTCATTGGCAGCCTGCGGCCCTTTACCAAAGGCAAAATCAATCTCTATCTCTGCTAAAAGCGGGTCTTCGGCTGCATAGCGGCAATACAGGCGCACGCCGTTAATCTCACCCGTATAGGCAATATTGTCATAGCTCTCCACCTCGCTTGAAAACTCAATAATGCGCGATGTCTCATAAAGCGCGCCCACGGTTGGACAGGGCCCGGCATTCTGGCGTGTATCCAGAGTTTCCCCAATTGAAGAACACGCGCCAAGCAAAATTAAAGCGGGAAATACAAAACCAAAGATAATACGCATGAAATCTGGTATCCTTTTTATTGAACTCTTGTATATAGCAATCATATTTTAAGTACCAGTTTTCAATGTTGAGTCACGTGCGGACTGTGCACGCCATGATGTTTTATAGATGATATTTACTAAGGACCGATCAAAGTGACTGCGCCCAGCCCCGCTTTACATATTCGTCTCGCCGCGCCAAGGGGCTTTTGTGCCGGTGTTGACCGAGCGATCCAAATTGTTGAAGAAGCGTTGAAAAAATGGGGGGCACCGGTCTATGTCCGCCATGAGATCGTCCATAATGCGCATGTTGTCTCTCGTCTGGAAGCTTTAGGCGCTGTTTTTGTTGATGAATTACATGAGTGCCCGGATCACCGACCGGTCATATTTTCAGCCCATGGCGTGCCTAAATCGGTGCCTGAAGAAGCGCGCAAGCGCGATATGGTATATGTAGATGCGACCTGCCCGCTTGTCTCCAAAGTTCATGTTGAGGCCAGCCGTCATTATAAAGAGAAATCTGAAATTCTTCTTATCGGACATGCCGGTCATCCAGAAGTGGTCGGGACAATGGGTCAATTGCCCGATCGCGCCATTACGCTGATCGAGACCCCTGAGGATGCACACAGTTTTCAGCCAGAATCACCTGATCATCTGGCTTTGATCACACAAACCACATTATCGGTCGATGATACGGCGGAAATTGTGGATATTCTAAAGACCCGCTTCCCAGCTCTACGCACACCATATAAGGAAGATATCTGCTATGCGACGACGAACCGCCAGGAAGCGGTCAAAGCTATGGCCGATCAGGCAGACCTCGTGCTCGTCATTGGCGCAGAAACCTCGTCCAATTCAAAACGCCTTGTGGAAGTTGCTTTACGGGCCGGGGCAAAGGCCGCCAAATTGGTCGCCAGCGCTGACGATGTGGATTGGGATTGGTTTAAAAATGCCAAAATATTGGGTCTCACCGCAGGTGCCAGTGCGCCCGAAGACCTTGTCCAAAGTCTGATAGAAGCCTGTCAGAGACGCTTTGACGTCACGCTTGAAGAGATACAGCTGCGCCATGAAAATGTCGCTTTTAAACTGCCCCGTATATTGGCGGATGACGCTGGCGAAGCTCCTGCTGATACATCCCGGATATCTAAACCATCTAACAGACTATTGAATTTTACCACAGGATAATCCCTTATGATTGAACGCTATGCCCGCCCTGATATGGCGGCGATCTGGTCTATGGAGAGCAAATACAGCATATGGCTGGAAATTGAGACGCTCGCGGCAGAAGCCATGGAAGAAATGGGACAAATTCCCTCCGGCACAAGCGCGGCTGTGCGTGAAAAAGGCGGATTTGATATTGCCCGCATTGATGAGATAGAGCGCGAGGTCAAACATGATGTGATCGCCTTTTTGACCAGTGTCGCTGAACATGTCGGCCCGCCCGCCCGGTTTCTGCACAAAGGCCTCACCTCCTCTGATGTTCTGGATACATGTCTGGCCGTCCAGCTGACCCGCGCAACAGACCTGTTAGAAACCGGATTGGACAGAGTTTTGGAGGCGCTGAAAGCCCGCGCACATGAGCATAAATTCACCCCGATGATCGGGCGAAGCCATGGCATCCATGCCGAGCCAGTTAGCTTTGGTTTGAAGCTTGCCGGTTTTTATGCTGAATTTTCCAGGGCCAAGATGCGTCTTGCTCAGGCCAGAGCCGAAATCGCCACTTGTGCCCTCTCCGGTGCGGTTGGAACCTTCGCCAATATTGACCCCCGGGTGGAAGCTCATGTGGCCGAAAAACTTGGTCTCATCCCTGAACCGGTCTCGACCCAGATTATCCCGCGTGACCGCCATGCCATGTATTTTGCTGTGCTCGGTGTCATCGCCTCCTCCATTGAACGTTTGGCAACCGAGGTCCGGCATTTGCAACGCACAGAAGTGTTGGAAGCTGAGGAATATTTCTCAAGCGGACAAAAAGGCTCTTCCGCCATGCCGCATAAGCGTAATCCTGTGCTGACGGAGAATTTAACCGGCCTCGCCCGTCTTATTCGCGGCGCTGTGACACCGGCTATGGAAAATGTCGCCCTTTGGCATGAGCGCGATATCTCCCATTCTTCTGTAGAACGCGCTATCGCACCAGACACGACCATTCATCTTGATTTTGCCCTGCACAGATTGGCAGGGGTGATTGAAAACCTTCTCGTCTATCCTGAAAATATGCAGAAAAATATGGACCGCCTTGGCGGCCTGCATAATTCCCAGCGCGTCCTTCTGGCCCTGATTGAAGCCGGTATCAGCCGCGAGGATGCCTATCGCTTGGTACAAAAGAATGCCATGCGAAGCTGGAGAGGCGAAGGCCTGTTCCTAGATTTCTTGAAAGCCGATACAGAAATATCACAGCACCTAACAGCAGACGCGCTGGAGGGTCTGTTTGACATGGCGTATCATATGGCTGAGATGGATACGCTTTTTGAGCGGGTCTTTTCAAACCCTGCCTAAAACTCCCCAGTAAAAAATACTCACAAAAAGCGTCCTAACAGGTCTTCTATACGTGCCGTCAGCTAGCCGCTGATTCGGCCTCAATCTGCGTATGGGCAACATCCATAAGCTTGGTCAGTTGATGCTGAATATCAGCTTCTGAACGGTCTACCTTTGCCGCCTCAAAATCGCCTTTCACCTTGCGAATGACATCTCCATCGCCTGGCTCTTCCAAATCAGCTAACACCACTTGTTTGGCAT
>JARFRJ010000281.1 GCA_029287305.1 Hyphomonas sp.
GGCCAAGTCCAGTCCCGGCCAGTCTTGCGGTTCCGTGTTCGGATCATACTGGCTTGCCAGCCATGAAACAAACTCCGGGGTCGGATTTAAAAGCTCAAATGAAGATATGGCCACGGCCCCTGATTCTTCAGCATCAGAATAGGATACATCTTTCAAGGACATTTTCGAAAAGGATGCGCCCGCTTCCGTCATATCTATGCCTGACAGATCTAGCGTCCCTATTTTTACATCCACATTTTCATCTTGACTATCAAAGGTAAGGCCAGAAAATGTAACATTTGCCCCTTCCACATCCATAGACTCATAGCTGAAAAGGCTGTTTTCGGATTGCGCCAGTAAGAGCGCGCTTAACACCGCATCAACCTCAGCCGGATCGCCAGCGCCCAGCTCGACCTCCGGATCACTGCTTTTCCCGCAGGCCGAGCAGAGTATTGTTGTCGAAATAAGGGCGACGATCCAAGTTTTCATAAAAAAATACCTTTAGGTTAAACTGCAAAAACTAGATTGTATTAATATACTGTTTATCGATAAATGCAAGAGTGTTATTGTATTTCGACACTCTGACTATACAAAAGACTTTATTTGGGGCGGGTATCGCCTTCACTGCCATGATTTTGACCTTCCGGACCAAAGTGGATCAAGCTAACCCCTTCCCCGCCTTTGGGCTCCCGGCGCGGGCCAAGCAGGACGAAACTCCCATCCGTTTTAATCTCTGCAACAAGATCAGACTCAGGGTGATCGGCCAAAAGTTTTGCCAAATCATAATCCGCCGTCAATCTTGTGCGCGTAAACACCCAGCCGCGATAATGGTCGCGCAAAAGCGCATCATAACTGCGACCACGATCAATCAATGTTTGTCCGCGCGTCCCAAAGCGCATAACCGATCCGGCATCCTGCTCGCCATCTATTGAAGACAATTGATAGACTTTATGACGGCCAAGCTCCGGCGCGAAATGCCCGGACACAAGTGCATTATAAGGGTCATTGGCGGTCAGCGCGATGGCTGTATCAAAGCGGGCATGATCTAGGCCTAACTCGGCTTCTTCAGACAGAACTTCACCAAAATATGTTTCAAGTCCGGCCTCACTCGCCGATTTGAGGCGCCGTATATTATTGTCGGCAATCGTCACATCAATCCCGGCTGCCTTTAAGGCGCGCGCAAAGTCAACGCTCCAAAGATTAGACCCGATAAGGAGTATTCCAGGTTTTTCTGCATGGGAAAGACCCAAACGTCTTGCCAGAGGACCGATGGAAAATCCATGCAGGATAACAGTTGAGAACACCATGGCAAAAGCCAGGGGTGAGATCATCTCAGACCCGGAGAAAACAAAATCACTTGTCTCCTGAAGGTCTGTCAATAATTGGCCAAACAGGCCGGAAACAGCGACCGCGACGATCCCGCGCGGGGCAATCCAGCCCAGAAGCAAGGCCTCATTTCGATTGAGCGTGCCATATGTCGATACCCAGATTGAAATCGGTCGAACGATAAACAGCATGCAAAAGAGAAACAGGAGCGTATTCCAGTTCAGCGCCGCAGATATTGTTTCCGGGGTCAGGTTCGCGGTCAGGATCACAAATACGCCAGAGACAAGGAGAACGGCAATATCTTCCTTGAATTTTTGCAATTCAAGCAAGCCAGCAATGCGCGAATTGGCCAGCGTCATGCCATAGGCTGTCACAGCAACAAGCCCCATCTCGCCTTCGATCTGCTCTGCCAGCGCATAGCACAAGATCACACTGGCAAAAATAATCGGAGCTTTGAGATATTCCGGGGTCCACCCGGCTCGAAACGCGCGCGCGATCAGAACGCCAAAGATAATCCCAAGCAGACAGCCAGCAATCGCGGCAATAAGAACCCATAAGGCTGTCGCGAACAAACTGCCCCCGCTGGAGGCAACACGCACGATCTCATAGGCAATCACAGCAAAAAGCGCGCCAATCGGATCATTGACGATACCTTCCCATTTCAAAGCCGCGCCGCTGCGCCCCGACAATTTGGATTGACGCAGGAGCGGCATAATCACGGTTGGGCCGGTCACCACCATCACGCCGGCAAAGACGACAGAACTGGCCCAATCAAGACCCGCCGCATATTTGGCCGCCAGTGAACCCATAATCCACGCCAAGGGTCCGCCTAAGAACACCATCCGCCGGACCGCTGGCCCCGCATCGCGCAGATTGTCAAATTTCAAGACCAATCCGCCTTCAAAAAGAATAACCGCCACAGCAAGGGAAATGATCGGGCGGAGCAGATCACCAAACTCCTTATCCGGGCTTAGCAGCGGCTCGCCCGCAATAATTGCCCAAAGCGGGCCAACGGCGAGCCCTGCCAAGGCCATTAAAACAATAGCAGGGGCCTGCAAACGCCAGGCGATACATTGCGCGCCAAGTCCTAAAGCGCCGATAAGCGCAACCGATAAAATTAGCGATTGATTGCCGATTGCGGCAAGAAAGATAGGCAGCTCACTCATAGACGACCTTCACTTTTTAGGGCCCTGACACTCATAGCAGATCGCCCGGGTCCATATCAGCAAAATCAAATCCGATTTCGCGCGACCCGTACGCCCCATTTTCATATCTTTCAATACGGTCCTTGAAGCGATCATACACAAAATCATAAATATGTTCGTAAAAGCTCTCCGTATCATTACCGTCCAAAGGCATGGACAGAATATATTTACCCCCGCCTAATATCTCGACTGTTACTTTATCGCCCAGCTTGGAGCAGGTCAGGATGAGCCTGACCCAATCTGTGCCCGGGCTCACGCGTATGGCTAAGCCAAAACTAATCGGTTCCAGATGGCGAAAGCCAAAAGAGGGTATTGATAGAGCTTTATCGCCATAAGGGCGCGGCTTAAAGGCACCGCCTGGAGGAACAAGGTGGGCGCATTCACCGGTCGTGCTGCCCATATAGGCCTCAAAACCCTCAGAAATCTGATCCGCCAATGTTCGGATCAGAGTATAATTCTCAGATACCAATGTTTGATACTGACGGGTGATTGTCAGAAATTGATCGAATCTGGATTGGTCTTTAGCCATATCCACTACTCCCTCCCAATCTCAAGGCAGCACCTGTCAGGAAATATCACCCTGATGCATACCGATCCTACCGACCAGACCATATTCAACAGCGTCCCGAGAGCTCATCCAATAGTCGCGATCTGTATCCTTGCGCACTTTTTCAATCGGCTGACCCGTCGCCTCGGAAAAAATACGGTTAAGGCGTTCACGCATTTTCAGAATTTCCCGTGCTTGAATTTCAACATCCGAGGCCTGCCCGCCAACCCCGCCGCGGGGTTCATGCAGAAGAAACCTTGTATTTAGCAAAGCATAACGATTTTCGCGCTGCGCGGCTGCATAAATCAACGCGCCTGCGCTTGCGACCCAGCCTGTGCCTAAAACTTTGACCGGGGCTGGTACAAATTTGATCATATCATGAATCATATCCCCTGATTCGACATGTCCACCCGGTGATGAGATGACCAGAAGAATCGGATCGGAGCTTGTACTTGATAGAGCGATCAGCCGTTCGCAGACCCGCCGGGCCAATTTATCGTCCACCCCGCCTGTCAGTAAAATAGTACGGGCATTAAACAAAGCCTCTTCTAGGAAAGCGTTGGGCTCAGCCAAGGGCTTGTCGTTTTTTTCCTCATCCAATCTGATCATGGTGATGTCCTCATTTCAAAAACATTGCTTTACAGGTGCGCGTCGGGCGCTGCAAGGTCAATGGCTGATATAGCGCAGCAACACTTTGAGCCCAGTCTTTAAAGTCCCTTTAACCGCCTACTCATCTTCCAGACTATTTCGAGGAGAGGTAAGATACTTCCCGCCAATTTTTGACCATCGCCAGCAAAAATAGCCCCAAGCAGAGCCGTGCAAAAAAGTAATCGCCAAAGTAAGCTGCCATTGCAAAAACACCGAACTAATATTCAAAAACATACCCGTCACAACCATGAAATAAAGCGTGCTGCCAATGGTTCCCATCAGCGCAAAACGTAAAGGATAAGCATGAATGGGTTTTAGTGACGCAATAATGATAATGACCGAAACAAACAGGCTCGGTATTGTCAAAACACCTGTGATAACAAAATATTGAAAATAGGTATCGGACAATGTGCCAACCAGTTCCTGCCCGCTCCATAAAGCCAGAACCGCTGGCGCTGGCAACAGCGCCAAAAGCCAAGAACTTACAGCCAGTTTGACAATTTCCAAAGCCGCTTTCGGCGTCATATTGCTTTGCCTTGTTCAGATGAAAGAATTAGACTTATACAACTTTAAACCGACGATGAAACCCGTCCAGATGTTTTGATCATTGCCAGCAAAAATAAGCTTCAGCAAGCCCCATAAAAGCCAAAAATATCTGTACGGTTTCTCATTCTAGATACATATCGGCAATACCGAAAACTATACCTTATGAAACGCATAAACCAAAACGTACGTAAAATGCTACCTCTAATTGCCGAAGCTATAGAATAGGCAGTAATCCTTTTATGGGCTCTTTAAAGTACACGCCCGGCAATCATTTTCAGACTTTCGACAAGAGACGGGTCGCGCCCATCGGGGGCTGTAATTATCGCATAGTCTAGGGCTCGCTCAATCCCTTGCGGGCTTGGTGTACGCGGCGTTTCGCACAAGGTTTTTGCCAAATGGCTGAGGCTCGTTCGAGCCCTTGCCGCATTAGAGTGCAGAATTTCAAGCACAGCTTCAACCGAAACCGCCTCTGTCTCTGCGCGCCAGCAATCATAATCGGTTACCATAGCAAGGCTGGCATAGGGCAATTCAGCCTCCCGCGCGAGCTTGGCTTCGGGCATATTCGTCATACCAATGACATCACACCCCCAAGCTCGATAGAGGTGGCTTTCTGCCCGCGTGGAAAACTGTGGGCCTTCCATGGCTAAATAGGTTCCACCGCGATGGATCACAGCGCCCGCCGCTTTGGCCGCTTGACCCACCAAAGCTGACAAACGCGCGCAGACCGGATCGGCCAAGCCAACATGCGCAACACACCCCGCTCCAAAAAAGCTTTTCTGACGTTTGAAAGTTCGGTCAATAAATTGATCAACCAGAACAAAATCACCCGGAGCATAAGTCTCCTGTAGACTGCCGACGGCTGAAACAGACAAAATATCCGTGCAGCCGACACGTTTTAGCGCGGCAATATTGGCTCTATAATTAACATCTGACGGGCTGAGACGATGACCTAAACCGTGGCGCGGCAGGAAAACCAGATCAACACCGTTAAGCGAGCCGCTTTGCAAAGGCGCAGAAGGTTTCCCCCAAGGTGTATCTGGCCAGTCAGACTGAACCGCCTCCAGCGCGTCTATATCATACAGGCCGGAGCCCCCGATAATGCCAAGCTTCCAGGCTGTCATGGGGCTATCCTATCTTCTTAATTGAGCCTATGCCTATTTTCGCTGGCGTGTCCGCGCCTCTCTCAACGCCGCGAACTCCAAGCTTCAAAGGACGCTTTAATGCTCCACATCTTTCCATATCTGGTGATAGGAAATCCATAATAATATGGCGAGGATGAATAAAAAGGCCATGACTTTCAATCCGCCGGATTTGCGATTATTCTGCTTAGGCTCACCCGCCCAAGCTAAAAATTGCGCCACATCGGCAGACATTTGCTCTGTCGTCGCCTCTGTTCCATCCATATATTCCACGCGGCCATCCGGCAATTGTGGTGCCATAGCCAGAAAGCCACCCGGGGGAACATAACGCGGATCACCCGCCCATTGCCCGGTTGTATT